>NZ_JACJQD010000020.1:0-47733 GCF_014696485.1 Limnothrix sp. FACHB-1083
CCGCGCTTCGGTCGCTTCGCTTCAGCCGCCGTTTCCGGTTCGCTTCGCTTTCGCTTCCCCCTCAGCGCTTTATTAAATTAACAACCTTTCTCGAACTTGTCAACACTTTTTGAAAAAAAATTTTCGCGCACATTCCCCAAATTCCCCAAACTCCCTTACAGCAATGCTTTGAACGCTGAAAAAATTTTTGATTGACCGGTTGCGGTGGGGCGCTCAAGTCGAGTTAGGCTTGGGCGCGTTGTTTTTGAAGGGCGTGTGGATATGGCTAAGGGCATGTTGCCGGGTTGGCTACAGGTTGATGGGCTACTGCGAGGGTGGTTGCTGGAGGATTTGGGGCGGGGCGATCGAGCAACGTTGGCGGTGGTTCGAGGTGCGGCGAAGGAGCCATGGGGACAGGCGACTTGGATTGCGAAGGCTGAGGGCGTGATTGCTGGGCTGCCGATCGCGGGGCGTGTTTTCCAATTGCTGGACGATCGGGTGGTGTGGAGTGCTGAAGTAGAGGAAGGTGTTGCCTGTGTACCTGGACAACTGCTGGCCCAGGTGTCAGGGCCATTGGAGGCGCTTCTCAGTGGCGAGCGGGTGGCGTTGAATTTGGTGATGCGCTTGAGCGGGGTGGCAACGCTGGCTAGTCAGTATGTGGAGCAACTGACTGGACTTCCCACACAGCTAGCGGATACGAGGAAGACAATTCCAGGACTCAGGATTTTGGAGAAATATGCAGCTCAGGTTGGGGGTGCGGTCAATCACCGTATGGGGCTGGATGATGCGGTGATGTTGAAGGATAACCACTTGGCGGCGGCTGGTGGGGTGGCGGTGGCGGTGGAACATGTTCGATCGCTCTGTCCCTATCCCTTGACGATCGAGGTGGAAACGGAATCCCTGGCGCAAGTGGCAGAGGCGATCGCAGCGGGGGTAGACATCATCATGTTGGACAACATGCCGCTGGCGATGATGCGGGAGGCGGTGGCCATGATTCGCGCCAAGGCTCCTCATATCAAAATTGAGGCTTCGGGCAATGTTTCGCTGGCTACGGTGCGATCGATCGCGCAAACCGGCGTAGATTACGTTTCCACCAGTGCGCCGATGACCCAATCTCGTTGGCTGGATATCAGTATGCGCATCCAAAACACTGACACCCAGTAGGCTGCCGAGATCACCACGCTGCCATGACCACTGAGATCAGGGGTTGATTCGAGGGAGCAAATGAGCGACTGGGCAAAGCGGGAGGCGCGATCGATCAGCCCCGATTCCAAAAATCTGATCCCAAAAACCCGATCCAGCGCACTCTACATAAAGCCGCGCTTACCACTGGGCATGATGGTCATCCAGTTGGTTTTAGCAACCGCCAACTGCTCCTCGTCAATCTTGGCCCCGGTCAGGTTCGCGCCACAGAAGTTAGCCCCGGAAAGGTTGGCATTCGTAAAATTGGCGTAGCTGAGGTCGGCTTTGCGGAAGTCGGCCTTGGCTAAATTCGCCGTATGGAAATAGGCGCGAATGAGCTGGGCCCCGCGTAAGTTAGCCTCTAGCAAGCTGGCTTTGGCGAAGTTTGCTTCCGTTAAATTCGATCCCTGCAAGTTTGTCTTATCGAGCTTTGACTCTCGAAAAATACAGCCGGATAGGTTGACGTTTGGCAGTTCCCCACGACTGATGTTGTGGGCGGCAAAATCCCGGCGGCCTTTGGCGTAATAGGTTTGAACTTCATTGCCCTTGAGCCATGGCATGGGGCCACCGGCTTTGGGTTTGTTGCCGCCGCTCACCCGACCGCTGTTGCCGGCTGCCCCCGATAAGGAGCTACCCGTGCTGAGACCACCAGTTAATTCAGGGCGCGATCGACGGGCACGGATGGACTGGGCTAAACGGGAAGTGTTGTTGGCAACGGGCGGCCCACCAAAATTCCCTCCCATAGAAGGACGGGTTGGCTCGGTGCTGACCGGTAGCGCCATACTTTGTGCCAAGTCGTCCATGTAAGGCTCCAGGTCGAGGGCCCGCAGGATGTCTTCAGAACGCTGGTACCGGTTTTTGACGGCAATTTCCAGCATTTTCTTCAGCACATTGGCCAAGTGAGCGCTGATGTGGACGTATTTCTGCCACATCATTTCACCGGTGGTGGGGTGATAGTCCAAATCCTTGGGCGATCGCCCCGTTAGCAAATAAATGCAGGTTGCACCCAAGGCATAGATATCACTGGCATAAACAGGGCGCAGGGAGAGCTGTTCCGGTGGAGCATAGCCAGGGGTTCCCACCGACACCGCCGTCAAGGCCGTTTGGTCAGAGACGGGGCCCGTTTGCACCTGATCTTTTACCGCGCCAAAGTCAATGAGAACCAGCCGCTTATCCTGTTCCCGTCGAATGAGGTTATCCGGCTTGATATCTCGGTGAATGACCTTATTGGAATGGACGTATTGCAGAATGGGCAGGGCTTCGCTGAGAAATTGTCGAACAGCCGCTTCACTGTAGGGGCCGTTCTTTTTCACTTCACCCTTCAGGGTCATGCCATCCACAAATTCCTGAACAAGATAAAACTCCTTATCCCGTTCAAAGAAGTTCAGGAGTTGGGGAATTTGGGGATGATTGCCAATTTTGCCCAGGGTTTTGGCTTCCCGCTGGAAAAGATTACGCGCCATTTCAAATACATGGGGCGCGGTGGTGGCGGGTCGTAATTGCTTAATGACGCACTTGGGGCTACCGGGCAGGGAGATATCTTCTGCCAAAAACGTCGCGCCAAACCCCCCCTGGCCAAGGGCACGGAGGATGCGATAGCGATCGCCCAGTAGCAACGATGAGCCGCAAGTTTGACAACGTTCGGCCTCGTCGGGATTTTCGGGGTGGGGACAGGCAGGGTTTAGGCAATAGCTCATCCGGCATCACCAAGGATTGCAGAGTCGATCCGGTTGCGGGGTCGATGCGTTGCAAGCCCGAGCAGCATCTTTCATCTCTACGATACCAAAGGCGCTCATCGTTGCACGGGTTTGAAGGAGTTGGGTAGTGGTGACTTTGATTGCTTAAGGATTGCTCTTGCGGATCAGCACCAACTATTCACAGACTCGGATAAAGCGTTAATTGGCAGCGTTTTTGGGATTCAGTGGCTAGGGCTGTTTACGTATTCTTTCGGAGCATACGAGTTATCAATGACACAGATAGATTTGGGATTGAGATCTGGGATGACGGGTTAGCTTCATCCAAATTTCACACAACCTTGCCATTCACCATGCCATTGACAAAGGCGTGATTCGCCAAGGATTCAGTCCACTTCGCTGACCTGAATTCCGCCCCCGTTCACCGGGTGGTGATGACTTATGGCCAGCGAAGCAGGGGTTGTGATGCTGATTTTGATCGGGCGGGATCCCACAGACACCCGGAAAATCAGCCCTTGGCCCAACCAAGAGCGCTAAGATAGTCCCTTGGCAAACTGCCCTCCGTCTTGGGTGATGGGGTTGGTTGGTTCCCGGAATATCAATTTCCGAAGGGTGATCACCCCTCAGGGAATGGTGTGTTCGATTGTTCGAGTTGCTTAGATTTAGCAGCAATCACGCCTAGTTTCCGGGATGTTCCCCCAGCAGTATGCTCATCCGGGAGCAGTGATGCGCCTCTGACGTTCCTAGCCTACTGTGCTGCTGCGCCAATTGGCTGACCTTTCCGAACACTTTGTAGCTTTGTGGGTGACTTTTGTGGCTCAGGGTGGGTCGCTCAAGCACGCTCAATGATGCCTAAGGGGGGATACCCAACGGGAGATGGCCAGCGGATGGTGTCCCGTCGGGTTGGGTTAGCCCAGGTCTAGAGACCAAGGTTTAGAGACCAAGGTTTAGCGGCAGTGGGTTGGTTATGCGTCTGGGGCTGGGATGGAACAGAACCACTACCGTTCTTCGGCTAGTACCACGCCACCTGAAGTATTCAATTCTCGATCGATAGACTGAATTCATGCGTATCTCTTTGAACTGGCTGCGTGAACTGGTCCCCTTCAACGCGACGGCGGAGCAGTTAGCCGAAACTCTGACCTTATCAGGGTTTGAGGTGGAATCCATCGAGGATTTGCGGGCGTTGGCTGATGGGGTGGTGGTGGGCAAAGTGCTCGATCGCCAGCAACATCCCAACGCCGATCGCCTGAGTGTTTGTACGGTGGATGTGGGTCAGGCGGAACCCTTAACAATTGTTTGCGGCGCGAAGAATGTGGCGACGGGGCAAACGGTGGCCGTCGCAACGGTGGGCACCTATCTGCCAGCGGTGGATTTGAAGCTGAAACCCACGAAGCTGCGGGGGGTTCCCTCGGCGGGCATGATTTGTTCCCTGAGTGAACTGGGCCTGGCGAAGGAGTCGGAAGGGATCCACGTGTTTGCGGAGGGCGAGTCTCTGGCGGCGGGGATGGATGTGCGGCCGCTGTTGGGGCTGGACGATGTGATTTTGGACGTGACTTCAACGGCAAACCGGGCCGATGCGTTGAGCATGGTGGGAATTGCCCGGGAAGTGGCGGCGCTGGTGGGGGGTGCGGTGACACTGCCACCAACGACGGCGACTTTGCCCGATCGCCTGGGATCGGGGGTGACGGTGCGGGTTAGCGAATCCAAGGCTTGTCCGACCTATGTGGGGACGGTGATTGAGGGCGTGACGATCGGCCCGTCGCCGGATTGGTTGCAGCGCCGCTTGCAGTCGGCGGGCGTGCGGCCGATTAGCAATGTGGTGGATGTGACCAACTGGGTGATGTTGGAGTGGGGTCAGCCGCTCCATGCCTTTGATCGCGATCGACTGCAAGGGATCTGCGGTGGTTCGGAGCTGGCGATCGGGGTGCGTTATGGCCGGGCGGGCGAAACGCTGAAAACTCTGGATGGTCAGGAGCGATCGCTCTCGCCCCAGGCACTGTTGATTACGGGGAACGATCGCCCGATCGCCCTGGCCGGCGTGATGGGTGGTGAGGAAACGGAGGTTGATAGCAGCACGACCAATTTGCTGTTGGAAGCGGCCCTGTTTGAACCGGCGGCGGTGCGGCGATCGGCTCGCTCGATCGGGATCCGCACGGAGGCTTCCACCCGCTATGAACGGGGCACCAATCAGGTGGAATTCGGTTTGGCCCTGCAACGGGCGATCGATCTAATTCTGCAATTGGCGGGTGGGCAAGTGGTGGCCCGCGACCAGGCCGATGCTCGTCCGCCCCTGGAAACCTTCAGCCGCACCCTGAATCTCCGGCTCGATCGCTTGCACCAAATCCTGGGGCCCCTGCAACCGCCCGAGGGTGAAAAGGTTGATGAAGCGAGCGACCTGCGCGACTTTGTGCCCGCCGAGGCCGTGGAACAAATCCTGAGCAGCTTGGGTTGCCAACTGCGCGTGACCACCGCCGGAACCCCCGAAGGTGGCGGCCGTGAGTGGGAAGTGATCGTGCCGCCCTATCGCTATCGAGACCTGGAGCGGGAAATTGACCTAATTGAAGAAGTGGCTCGCCTGTTTGGCTACAACCGCTTTTCGAGCACCCTGCCGCCCAAGAGCGAATTTGGCTGCTTGCCGCCAGACATTGCCCTGCTGCGTCAGATTCGGGAACTGTTCCGGGCGGAAGGCCTGACGGAACTGATGCACTATTCCCTTTGCAAGCCAGCGGGCGGCCGCCAAGTGACCTTGGCCAATCCCCTTTATGCGGAATATTCGGCCCTGCGCACGGAGCTAATTTCTGGCCTCGTGGATGCCTATCAATACAACCTGGAACAGGGCAACGGCGGGCTGAACGGCTTTGAAATTGGCCGTGTGTTCTGGTCTGAGGAGGATGGACTGTTTGAGGCAGACAAGCTCGGCGGCATCCTGGGGGGCGATGCGCGGCGCGGCCGTTGGACGGCGGGCGGCAAGGAGTCACCCCTGACTTGGTATGAGGCGAAGGGCATTTTAGAGGCAGTGTTCGATCGCCTGAATCTGTCGGTGGAATACCAGGCCGATCGCGCCGATGCTCGGCTCCATCCAGGGCGCACCGCTTCCCTGTGGCTGCGGGGCAACCGCCTAGGAACCTTTGGGCAACTGCACCCGGAGCTATGCCAAGCGCGGGATCTGCCCGCTGAGATTTACGTGTTTGAGCTAGATCTGGAAACGATCTACAAGGTGGCGATCGACGATGCACCGCCGCAACCGAAGTTTGCGCCCTATGCCACCCTGCCCGCCAGTAGCCGCGATTTGGCTTTCTTTGCGCCAACTAAGGTGACCGTGGCCGAGCTGGAGCGCACCATGGCCAAGGCTGGTCGGCCTTTGCTGGAACAGGTGGAGCTGTTTGATGAATATCGGGGCGATCGGGTACCGGAGGGGCAACGCAGTTTGGCCTTCCGCCTGCTCTATCGCAGTCCCGATCGCACCTTGACCGATGAGGATGTGGAACCGCTGCACCAAAAGGTGCGCGATGCCATTACCGAGAAGTTTGGGGCGACCCTCCGCAGCTAAGGATCAGGGCAACCAACCCGCGGCCTAGCGCGATCGGGAGAGGGTGAGCAAACTGGCCACCCGATCCACGATCGCCTGGCTCACCAATCCATTGCCCAACTCCGAGAGGTGAATCGAGTCGCGGAAGAGGCCCGATCGATTAGCCAGCCGCCAATCCGGTAGAAAATCCAGCAGTTCAATGCCCTCCTGGCGGGCAAACGCCACCAGCCGATCTCGGGCCTTGGCCTCATAGTCACGCCCTTGGCCCGCCACCTCCCGCACCAGAGGCGTAATTGCCACCAGAAAATCCGCCTGGTTCCCTTGGGCCAAATCACGAATTTGGGCGATCGCGGCTAGGTTCAGCCCCACCCGATCGCCCGGTTCTGGGGGGCGATTTTGCAATTGAGGGGGCATTTGGGGCGGCCGCACCCGTTGCCACAGTTCCAGCCAAGCCAAGGGAGGTTCCCGATCAGGATAGTTAGGATCCAAGCCCACCGGCAATGAGGACGGAGCCATCGCAAACAAATCATCGGTATTCAGCAGCAACACCACCACTTGTGCCGAAAACGTGCCAAAGCGCTGGAGATAGCCCAGCTCATTGCGCGGGCCCCAGGAATTGGCCGAGGCATTTAAAACCTCGATCGGGCGATCACGCACCGGGGCCGGCAACCGTTGCATCAAGCCCCGCTCCAACAAAGCCCCCATCGTGGCCTGATCATCCGTCCACCAGCCCCCGTTGGCGATGGAATCCCCCAACAGCAACACCCGCGTGGTTCCCTCCCGCAGGGCCGGGCTACGCATGGAATAAGCATTCACCGTAATCCGGTTGCCAAAACGCCGAATTTGCCGATCGGGTTTCAGGCGATACCCCGTGTGGGGATCGGCCACATAAAGCGGTGGGTGACCAAACCCAAACCCCCACCGCAAAACCCCTTCCCCAATTGCGAATAGGGCGATCGCCCCGAAGCATCCCCACAGGAGCCACTGCGCCACAACCATCCTCAACTCCTCAGCCGATAACCACGATCCCCAATTCATGGATCACCCCCAATCCCCCGGTTTCCTCGCATCCTCCGAGCATCCATCGCCCACCCCATTCACCTCAAACCGGGGACGATCGAGGACTGCAAGCATGTCATCAAAGCAGAATAGTCCCACCCCACTGCTGAATTAGGCGGCCGTTTTCTGTCCGGACTCGCTAAAATCAGTACCGGAAATTTTTACGATTTCGTTTGGCTCCTAGCCCCCATTCAGCAGCGATCGACCGAGCGATCGAGCGCCCGTCCCCTCGCCGGGGCCCGCAACTCCTCGATTTTGTCACCGGCCGATCTCCCCGGGCGAGCTACTTCAATCTTTCGCAACTCTTTCGCAACCCCCACAAGATCATGTCAGACCTCGATCGCGGCATTATGAAATTCAAGGGAGCCGATAGCCCCGTGGCGATCGCCCTCTCTGCCACCTTCATCCTGGGCGGCATCGTAGCCCTGATTGTTTGGGCGCTGCAATCTGCCTACAGCCTGAACTAGCACCCTCGCGCCCTAGCACCCTATCGCCTAGACAACACAAAACCAGCAGCCAGAAGCGGCCGCTGGTTTTTGGTTATTTTGGATGGCTTTTGAATGCCTTCTGGATGCATCTCAGTTCTGGTTAAGCATCGAGCAAAGCGAGTCAGAGGCGATCGCCTAGCCCACCCGAGTGCTACACAGGCGTGTTTTTCAGGGGCATCCAACGCAGGGCCCGATCGCCCCCCATTTCCACCACCACCTTCACGCGGGGATCCAGCTTCGGCAGAGCGCAAAGAAACTCAATTTCCTGGCGCGAGAGCACAAACCCTTCCAGAATCCAAATCAGCAAGCCCTTGGAACGGGGCGACAGGCCCGTAAGCTGCGTTTCAATGATGGGCGGAATAAAGTACGTCTGAATGTCTCTCTTGCCCAAGTGGGCGGGACGAACCCCATGCACCCCGGTCAGGTAAGTATTCGGGTCGCCTAAGCCACGCGCCGTCAACTTCACGGCGGTGTAACCATTGGCTCGGATGCGGCGAATATAGCGACCTTCGTAGCCCCCTTCCAAGGGCGCATAGAAGGCTAAAGCGCCGTGGGTTTCGAGATCGCGCACCAGGCGCTTACCGTCTGCGAAAAGCGAGAAGACACTATCTTGCAGGGCTACCATAAGCGTTTGCGCGATCGCGCGGAATGCTGGACTAGAGCGATCGACCCCAAACCATTACGGGCTGGTCGATGACCCTAGGCAATCTTACTACGCTCGTTTCAACCACAGGCGGTCGATCGGGCGGGAAATCGATTGCTTTTGATCATGAGTCCGATAGCGATTCGATCGAGCCGCTCAGCCAGCGCTGCCCTTGAAGCTCGATCGGGCCGTTAATCCCAAACGACTCGATGAATCTGTAGCAGCGTTGATCAGTTACCGGTTTTCCAGGAATTTGACCCGAAAATTCAGTTTGAAACTGAATCGGCCAACCGTTAGTGACCTCGCTGATTGGTTAATTCGAGTTCTGCGATTTTGCTTCTACACAACTGACCAGAATGCCAAAGAGCCGATCAAGCGGTTCGATCGCATATTCCCGCAAGTCGATCGTCACTTGATCGCCCCGAAATTCCAGAAACTTCCACAAAGAACCACTTGTAACCAAACCATAAAGGGGCGATCGCTCATTACCCCGTTGCCGATTGAAGCGATCGGCGGCAATCAACTCAGCGCTATTATGGGAAAAGTTTCCAGTCAACTTAAAGCAAGGTGTGATGGTCTCTGATGATGCAATCAGCTCTTCTGAAGAAGCTGGAACAACTTCCAGAGTCTTTGCAAATAGAGGTTCTACACTACATCGAACTTCTGCTAGAGAAGCATACTCAAGAAGCGGCTACACCAGCACCAACAAAAAAGCGTAAGGCAGGATTATTGAAGGGCAAAATCTGGATGGCAGACGATTTTGATACTCCACTAGAATTTTAAAGCACCTTTATCCCATGCTAGGCTTTCCAAAGCTTCTTTGATTGGAACCAGTATTTTTCACAAGCGTTGATTTCATTGACTTTGAGGTGAAAATATGAACGCTCAACTCATGATTAAACCATCATCTTTTATTGATACCGGAATTCAAGTCCAGTTAGTTCGCGGCTTGCTTTTGTTTAAATTTAGTGAATTCCTACAAGAACGCCTAGAGAGTCTTAATGAAAAGCAGCGGGAAGAGCAACTGACACCTGATGAAACAGTTGAATTAGCTGGAATCCTAGAGCTGGATCGCATCTTCACGCTCCTCAACGCCAAGATCATTGCTGAGTCTGCTTAAGGTATGTCAATTCCAAAGGAGATTAGGCAAAAGGTTCGAGAACGAGCCAGTTATCTGTGTGAGTATTGCCATTCTTTAGAAGAAGCTAGTGCTGCTCGATTTGAAATTGATCATATTAATCCGCGATCGCGTGGAGGAGCAGATGACCTAGAGAACTTGGCATTAGCTTGCCAACGCTGTAATGGCTATCGCTATAACTTTACAGAAGGATTCGATCCACAATCTCAGGCTTCAGTTGCGTTATTTAATCCTCGATTACAGCAGTGGAATGACCATTTTGCTTGGCAAGATGGGGGATTAGTCATTCAAGGCAAAACTCCCATTGGTCGTGCAACTTGCGATCGCCTGGATCTGAATGATCAAACCCATAATGAGGGCGCGATTGTGAATGCTCGCCGACTATGGATTCAGGGCGGCTGGCATCCACCAACTGAGGATGCGATCGAGTCCTAGAGCCACCCTGCGGCTACTATGACTGCTCATTAACTTATCCAATGAATCTGCCCTAAAGCCCTTAAGGTCGCCGTTGCGGTTTCGCGAAAAGTCTCTACTGTCGTTTTGAGAATCTCGCGATCTTGATCACTAATGGTTATATCTTTGTTGATAATTTCGAGGATGCTTTGAGTTTCAGTATTCGCCACACTCGTTGCCATTAAAAGCACTAAGTCGTGCTCTTGCGAATGACTTAGATATTGACCAGAGTTAACAAATACAGACAACCGTTCTTCGGTCAAATAATCCAGGGTTTTATATAGGTTCTCAGGTACTCCAAAGAGATGTTCAACGGCTTTCCACGCAACGCTATTTCGACAACCTTCACTCAGCTTTCCACTGGTCAAGGTATAGAGTTGGTTGCGATTAGGCATCATGCCTCTAGGTGCATAAGATTTCATAGAATAGGTCTTTTCTTTTCAGGTAATGGCTAGCTGTGATGAGTTTTAGTATATGCGGTCGGTTAATGGATCCTGATTCGCCCCCTGCATAACTTTTGGTCGATCGCGCCGATCGAGTAGGGTAGGGGTTCGATCGAGCGGTGAGGCAGATGCTCGAAACCGAATTACGAGAAACGCCGATCGCGCCGGCCTTGCCCGAGTTGGCGGCGGCCGCGGGCTATGTGGAAGTGTTGGTGGACTGTCCGGGCGTGACCGAGGCCTACACCTACACGATCGGGGCAGACCAGGCGATCGGGCCGGGGGATGTGCTGACCGTGCCCTTTGGCGGGCGATCGGTGGGGGCGATCGCCCTGCGTTGTTGGCAGCAGTTGCCCGAGGCGATTGATCCCGATCGGCTGCGAGAAGTCGAAGGAGTCGTGGCCAGCGGGCTGTTTGCCCCGGACTATTGGCAACTGTTGGCGCAGGTGGCGGACTATTATTGCGCGTCGCTGATTCAGGTGGCACGGGTAGCCCTGCCGCCGGGAGTGTTGGGACGGGCATCGCGGCGGGTGCGACTGGCAGACCCGTTACCGGCGGCGGCGGCGGCGGGGGTGGCGGAAACCCTGCTGAGTCCGATCGCCCTGCGGTTGTGGCAATGGCTGCGATCGCAATCGGGGCGCGACTACAGTTGGCGTTTTTTGCAACAGAAATTTCCCGGAGGCGATCGGGGCTTGCGGGACTTGGTGCGGCGCGGCTGGCTGATCAGTTATTTGGAATCGCCCAGCGCCCCCAAACCTAAGCGCCAACAGATGGCGATCCTGATTGGTGAAGGGGAACCGCTGACCCCGCGCCAACGGGAAATCGTCGGCATTTTGCAGCGGCGCGGCGGCGAACTGCTGGCTCAGGAGTTGATTACCCTGGGGCGTACCAGCAGTGGCACGTTGCGATCGCTCGAAGAAAAGGGCTGGTTGCTGCTGGAGGCGCGGGAAATTTTGCGCGGCGATCGCCATGATTCGGGCCAGCGCGATCGCCCCAAAACCCTGACCCCGGCCCAAGCCGCTGCCCTGGAAACAATCCAAGGTTTGGAACCGGGTCAAACGGCCCTGCTGCATGGGGTGACGGGTTCCGGCAAAACGGAGGTTTATCTCCAGGCGATCGCCCCGGTGCTGGCGCGGGGTCAGTCGGCGTTGGTGCTCGTGCCGGAAATTGGCCTCACGCCGCAACTGACCGATCGCTTTCGGGCCCGGTTCGGCGCTCAGGTTTGCGTTTATCACAGCGGCCTCTCGGACGGGGAGCGCTACGACACCTGGCGACAGATGCTAGACGGCGCGCCCCAGGTGGTAATTGGCACGCGATCGGCGATTTTTGCGCCTCTGCCGCATTTGGGCATGATTTTGCTGGATGAGGAGCATGATCCCAGCTTCAAGCAAGATTCCCCGGCTCCTTGCTACCACGCGCGACAGGTAGCCCAGTGGCGATCGCGCCTGGTCGGTTGCCCGTTGGTGCTGGGGTCAGCCACGCCCTCCCTGGAAACCTGGACAAGCCAGCCGGTCTATGTGTCCCTGCCCGATCGGGTGCATGGTCGCCCCCTGCCGCCGGTCGAGGTGGTGGATATGCGCCAGGAGTTGCGGGACGGCAATCGATCGATTTTTAGCCGATCGCTCCAAGGGGCCATCACCGAGGCGATCGCCGCCGGCCGCCAAGCGATCCTCTTTGTGCAGCGGCGGGGCCACAGCACCTTCGTGTCCTGTCGCAGTTGCGGCCATGTGATGATGTGCCCCCACTGCGATGTGTCCCTGTCGTTTCACCACCAACGGGAAACGGCTCAACCCCTGTTGCGCTGCCACTTTTGCGGCTTTGGGCAACTGCACCCGCCCGCCTGTCCCGCCTGTGGGTCGCCCTACCTGAAGCATTTCGGCAGTGGCACGCAGCGGGTAGTGCGGGAACTGGAGCGGCAATGGCCCGACCTGCGAATTTTGCGCTACGACAGCGACACGACGCGCACCAAGGATGCCCACCGGATTTTGCTCGATCGCTTTGCCCGGGGTGAGGCGGATTTGTTGGTAGGCACGCAGATGCTGACCAAGGGGATCGACTTGCCGCAGGTGACGCTGGTGGGGGCGATCGCCGCCGATGGGTTGCTGAATCTGTCCGATGTGCGGGCCGGTGAGCGGGCGGTGCAAACCCTGTTGCAGGTGGCCGGCCGGGCCGGGCGCGGCGAGGAACCGGGGCGGGTGATTTTGCAAACCTACAGCCCGGAACACCCGGCGATCGGGGCGGTGGCCAATTACGACTACCCCAACTTTTTGGAACAGGAACGGGAGATGCGATCGGCGCTCAACTATCCACCAGTGGGGCAACTGATTCTGTTGCGGCTGAGTGGCCCCGACGAGGCGGCGGTGGGGCGCAGTGCCGAGCAGGTGGCGGCGCTACTGGAAACGGCCCGGGGCGACCGCGTGTTCGATCTGTTGGGGCCAGAGCGGGCGCAAGTGGGGCGAATTGCCAACCGCTTCCGCTGGCAAGTGCTGATCCGCATTCCCCCCGAGGGCGATCGCCCGACCAATTTGCTAGAGGTGCGATCGGCTTGCTTGCCGGGTGTCAGCCTCACGATCGACGTTGATCCTTTGAATTTCTTGTAGGAGCGCAGGGGGCGATCAGCTTGCCCCGTTCCCATCAAAGTCGCAACAATAGTCATAGTCGTTTTATGCCCGTGGGGGCGATCATCATGTCTGTTCCCAACGCTGATTTACTCCTGCAACGGATCACGATCGATCCGCAACTATGCCACGGAAAACCCTGTATTCGCGGTCTGCGATATCCAGTTGAGTTTCTTCTAGAGTTACTCGCATCTGGAATGACTCATGCTGAAGTGTTAGCCGATTATGATGATTTAGAATCGGAAGATTTATTGGCAGCATTAACCTTCGCCGTTCGTCTCAGCCAAGTCAAACAAACCTATGCGATCTAAGAGCTGATTTATAAATCAATTATTAAGCATCTAGAGCAGCCAATCTTCTCACCATCAAATGCATTAAGAGCTAATTTATAAAGAGAAGCTAAAGCCGATTTGGCAGCTCTAAATCCGGTTTTAGGCTAGACCTACCCGAAGCATCACCCAGCTCATGAGTCGTCTCCCAGTCATTGCCAATCCTACCCGCAAAGCCTATCCCAGTGATTTGAGCGATGATGAGTGGGTGCTCCTCCGGCCGCTGCTGCCCGCTCCTAAAGGCTTTGGACATCCGATAGAAGTTGATTTCCGAGAAATCCTCAATGGCATCTTTTACGTCCAGCGCACTGGCTGCCAGTGGGAAATGCTGCCCCACGATTTACCCCCTTACAGCACGGTCTACCATTACTTCCAGAAATGGCAACGAAAAGGAATTTGGCAGCAAATGCATGACCAGATTCGAGAGCAACTGCGGAACAAATTAGGTCGTTCCGAGCAATCTAGTGTCAGTATCGGTGATTCTCAGTCGGTGAAAACCACGGAAAAAAGGGGGTGGTCTACGGCTTCGATGGTGGCAAAAAGGTTAAGGGACGTAAACGCCACCTTATCGTTGACTCGCAAGGGTTCCTAATGGGGGTGTTGGTGACTGAAGCGAATGCTTCTGAGCGATTGGGAGCGATTGTGGTGTTAGAGGAAGTGAAGGAGAAGCTATCTCGGCTAGAGGTTATTTGGGTTGATCAGGGGTATTCCGAGAAAAAGTTTGCGGATGCTGTGAAGCATGTGTGTGGTGAGAGTGTGCGCGTGGAGGTGATCAGCCGAATCAGTAAAGGGTTTGAGACGTTGCCCAAGCGATGGATTGTCGAGCGGACGTTTGGCTAGCTGAACCGATTTCGGCGATTGAGCAAGGACTATGAGTTGTATTCGGAGACGAGTGAAGGGATGATCTATGGCTGCTTAATGCATTTGATGGTGAGAAGATTGGCTGCTCTAGATGCTTAATAATTGATTTATAAATCAGCTCTAATTTGTCCATGATAACCACATCACCTACTTTGATCTGCGGTGCCAAGTTTACTTTGACAAACTCCAGAAAGTCTTCCTTTTTCATTGAGCCTTTCAAACCTTTGATTGTTACAACTCCTGATCGCCTAATTGCACTAATGACTGTCATCTTTTTGTCGCAATAGGGCTTCTGGGTTTCATAAGCTTTCATTCCTTTTTTAGCTCTCGCAACCGGGCGATTCATCCCAACCCAAAAACCGCTTTCGTCAATGAAGACAAGCCTTTCAGCTTCCACCTTCAAAATTCGCTGCCAGTAGTCTACACGCTCTGCTTGCACTTCCGCCGTGATTATTTTCTCGCTCCTGTAAGTTTTTTTTGAGGCTGATGTCATGTTGCTTTAAAAATCGATGCATCATGCTTGTGTTAGAACTGACACCCAATTTTTCTTGAACTTCTTCGCAGTACTCTCGCAATGTAAAATCAGGATTAGTCTCTACAATTTCCAAGATAGCTTCTTCATGCTGAGATAAGATGCTCATCCGCTTCGTACCACACTTTTTAGGTGATAAGCTTCCAGTGGAGCGGTATAGGTTTAGAAGCCGTCTGACTGTCTCGGGGCTAATCGAAAATTGGTTTGCCACTTTCCGAATCGAAGTATCTCCCTTCTCGTAAGCTTCTACGATTTTTCGGCGTAAGTCCAGCGAATAAAGACTCATGAGTTTTCCTGACGATAACTCCACTACACTGATAACTATATCGTGCCATTTGTTATAGGCAAGGGCTGTATCATCGCGAACTGCTAAATATAGTGATCATTGAATAGACTTAAATTTCATAATTCCTTGATACAGCGGCTTGCATGACTACAAGGGACAATAGCAGCAGTGGGTAAAATAATTTCTACGAATTTCCTCTGTGTTCAATAGCATCCCCAATTTCAGCAGTTTCTCTACGGCTTCCTCCCACTTTGGTCTGTACCTTCTCACAAATGCTTTTAATTCCCACCAGAGATGCTCAATCGGATTGAAGTCCGCTGAATAGGGCGGTAAATAGATTACCTTCCCTCCTCTTGCTTCGATTAATTCCGCCACCCCTTCTACTTTGTGCGCTTTCAGGTTATCCATCACCACTACCGCTCCTTCCCATAGCTTTGGCGCTAATTCTGTCTCAATAAACTCTTTAAATAATTCTCCATTCAGCGATTTGGGCAGGGCTTTTAGACTCAGAATGCCTTTGATACTCATTGCGCCGATGTAGTTCAGTCTTTTACCTCGATAGACACAATCAAAATCATAGGCTCTTGTCCCCGCCTCGCTTCTAGCCATGTCTCGCATGATTCCCAGTAATATTCCCATTTCATCTAAAAACACCAAATTTTCTATCTTCTCTGCCAAAATCACCGACAAGTAGTCTACTCTCTGCTGTTGTACTTCTTCCGTACTTGCCTTACTGTTCCTTTTTGTTTTTTTTCGGGTGAGTCGCAGTTGCTGGAGGAATCGGCACATCGTGCTCTCATGGATATCTATACCCGTCCTTTCTCGCCAGAGTTCACAATATTCGGACAGCGTATAATCAGGATGGTCCTTGACCATGGCTCTGGCTTCTTCATCTTTCTCTTGCAGTTGACTTGGTTTACCGCCGCTCGCTTTTTGGGGAGTAATGGAACCCGTTTCTCGCTTTCTTTTGAGAATCTGATGCACTGCGTTTTTGCTGACTTGAAAACGTTCTGCTAGTTTCCGGATAGAAGTGCCTCCGCCTTCATAAGTGGTGACGATCCGCTCTCTGATGTCTTGAGATAAAGCTGGCATAGAGTTCCCCTTGATTTTTATCCTCTTTATTGTCCCCTATAGTTACGCAAACCGCTGTATAAAACATATTGACCTAAGGCGGCTTCTAGATCTTTCACTGGTGATCGACTTAAAAAGCTCTTGATTTCAACTGCGATTTGTTTTCCTGCCTTGTCAGCAGTTAGCAGCTTTTCAGCACCTAGGTCAATGTAAGTTGATCGTTTACCAATTTGCAAAACTAGTGGATCATCTGTAATCACCCAACCATCTTTTTCGAGAGCGACTCGCACGGTGTTATGATAAATATCCTTAGCCATTTATGAATCTTTATTCTTTAAAATGTAGATGGCGATCAATTTTGCCAAGAAGTGATTTCTGAAAAGTAGTTGGTGTTGATACAATACGATTTCGAGAATCAGCTTTTAGCGATGCTCACGAGTCTCTTTCCAAGGAAAACTTAATCGACATTATGATGATAACCAGTTTTTGGGGTGGTTGAGGATGTCGCGGATGAGGATTGCGATCGCAGGTGGGGGCGTTGTCGGGGCAATGATTGCCTACGAACTGAGCGGGCAGCCGGACTGGCAAATCACGCTGATTGATCCCCAGGCGATCGCGTCGCCGTTGCCCCCCGATCGCCCCACCTCCACGGGGGCCGCACTGGGCGTGTTGATGGGTGCAATCAGCAAGAAAACGAAGGGGCGCGCTTGGAACCTGCGGCGTGACAGTATTCAACGTTATCCACACCTGATTCAAGACCTGGAAACCTTGCTCGATCGCCCCATTCCCCACAATTCAAATGGCATTTTGAAGCTGGTGTTTACGGAAGCCGATCGCCCCAGTTGGGATGCCTTGGCGGCGTTGCGAAAATCCCAGGGATTTGAGCTGGAGTTGCTGTCACCTTCGGCGGTGCTTGATCGCTTCCCAACGGTGAATTTAGCCGCCATGGATGGAGTCGCCTTTGGAATTTTTTCGCCCCAGGATTGGCAGGTGCAGCCGCTGGCCCTGACGGTGGCTTTGCGGGAGGCGGCGGCGAAACAGGGGGCCACGATCGCCCCGGCCCAGATCGCGGGTGTGCAGACGGCGGGCGATCGGGTCGTCAGCCTAACTACGACGGCGGGGGAGCTGGCCTGCGATCGGCTGGTGGTGGCGGCTGGGTTGGGGTCGGCGGATCTGGCCCGGGCGATCGCCCCGGATGCGGCCAAGCCCCTGAAGTTGCAGCCGGTGTTGGGTCAGGCCCAGCGGTTGCGGTTGCCGCGCCCCCTGAGCGATCGCCCGGAGCCGGTGCTGACGGGCAATGACATCCATATCGTGCCCCTCGGTGGCGGGGATTATTGGGTAGGCGCAACAGTGGAGTTTCCTGCCGGGGCCGAGCCGCCGGTCGCCGATGGGACCGAGTGGGGGGCAGTGTGGCAAGGGGCGATCAACCTAGTTCCCGCCCTCGCCCAGGCGGAAATGGTCGAAACCTGGTCGGGGTTGCGGCCGCGCCCGGTGGAGCGATCGGCTCCGGTGATTGAGCCGCTGAGTGCCAACAGTTGGCTGGCGACCGGCCACTATCGCAACGGCGTGTTGCTGGCTCCGGCCACGGCGCAATTGATCCGCGAGGCGATCGCCCAAACCAGCCCCTAAACCGAGCGGGTAGGGAAATCCGAAATTTCAGATCACGGGGCGATCGCGCTAGCCTAGGGCCGTCCCAATTCCCTACACCAACCAGCCGTTTCCTATGAGCAGCGTGCTAAAGAAAGGCAATATCACGGTTCACACCGAAAATATTTTTCCGATTATCAAAAAGTGGCTCTACTCGGAGCATGAAATCTTCCTGCGGGAGTTGATTTCCAACGCCGTGGATGCGATTTCTAAGCTGCGGGCGATCGCCATGATGGGCGAAACCAGCGCCGATGTGGGCGAACCGAAAATCACGATCGCCCTGGATAAAGACAACAAAAAACTCTCGATTACCGACACCGGCATCGGCATGACCGCCGAGGAAATCGAGAAGTACATTAACCAAGTCGCCTTCTCCAGCGCCGAAGAATTTGTCGAGAAATTCAAGAATTCCGATCAGAACATCATCGGCCACTTTGGCTTGGGGTTCTATTCGGCCTTCATGGTCTCCAGCACTGTGGAAATCGATACCCTCTCCTACCAAGAGGGCGCGCAGGCCGTACATTGGACGTGCGATGGTTCCACGGAATTTGAAATCGACACGAGCGATCGCACCGAGCGCGGCACGACAATTACCCTTACCCTGCTCGAAGAAGAAGCCGAGTATTTAGAAGAGGCACGGATTCACGGTTTGGTGAAGAAGTTCTGCGACTTCATGCCCTACCCGATCGAGCTGAACGGGGAACAAATCAACCGCCAAAAAGCCCCTTGGAAAGAGTCGCCCAGCAACCTGACTAAGGAAGACTACCTCGAGTTTTATCGCTATCTCTATCCCTTCCAAGATGAGCCACTGCTGTGGATTCATCTGAACACCGACTATCCCTTTGTGATCAACGGGATTCTCTATTTCCCGAAACTGAAACCGGACGTTGACCCCACCAAGGGTGATATCAAACTGTTCTGCAATCAAGTGTTTGTCAGCGATAACTGCGAAGAAGTTATCCCCAAATTCCTGTTGCCCCTGCGCGGCGTAATCGACAGCACCGATATTCCCTTGAACGTGTCGCGCAGCTACTTGCAAGCCGATCGCACCGTTCGCCAAATTGCCAACTACATCGCCAAAAAAGTCGGCGACCAACTGAAGGATCTTTACCGCAGTGACCTGCCCGAATACATCCGTTGCTGGCAAGATTTGGGCACGTTTGTTAAGTTCGGCTCCTTGAACGATGACAAGTTCAAGAAACAAGTAGAAGACATTTTGATCTATCGCACCACAGCAGAATTGGGCAGCGGTAGTGACGCAGTGCAAGTGGAAGTGCAAACGGAAGAGGGTGATGCTTGGTCGAACCCCGCCGAAACCCAAGAAGCCAAGGATGCTAACGGGTTCTACTACACCACCCTGAAGGAATATCTGGAGCGGAACAAAGAAAAACACGAAAATCGCGTGTTCTATTGCACCGATCCGGCCTCCCAAGCTACCTATGTGGAATTGCACAAGAGCCAGGGTTTAGAAGTGCTGTTCCTGGATTCGTTCATTGACACGCATTTCGTCAGTTTCTTGGAGCGGGAATATTCCGAGGTGAAGTTCTCGCGAGTGGATTCGGAACTCGATGAAGCGCTGCTGGATTCCTCCAAGAAAGAGGCGGAAATTGTTGACCCCAACACCAACGAAACCCGCAGCGATCGAATCAAGAAGTTGTTTGAAGAAGCCCTGGGCAAACCAAGCGTTACCGTGCGCGTGGAAGCCCTGAAAGCGGAGGAATCTGCACCGCCGGCCATGGTGTTGTTGCCGGAAGCAATGCGCCGAATTCAAGACATGACGGCGATGTTTGAGGGCAAGGCTGCTAGCTTCCCCGATACCCATGTGCTGCTGGTGAATTCGTCGCACCCGCTGGTGGAAAACCTGTTGAGCTTGAGTGGCGGTTCGATCGCCCTGGCCGATGGCAGCCAATCACCGGCCGCCGAGCTGGGCAAAATGCTTTGCAACCACATCTATGACCTGGCGTTGATGGCGCAAAAGGGCTTTGATGCGGATGGCATGAAGTCGTTTGTGTCGCGATCAAACCAAGTGCTGACCCAGTTGACCAAGCAATAGAGCCAGTTTCTCGTCAGACTCATCACCCCCGCGATCGCCTAGTTCGATCGCGGGGGTTTTTGATGGGGCATCAACGAATCAACGTTCTCGGAGGGCGCAAGGCGTTGCGCCCCTACCTGGAAATCATTTTTTGTAGGTGAGGATCGTTATGGGTTCTCGCAATTTTTCATCACGAATTTTGGGAAAGTCGATCAATTTAGACCAGCATTAATCGCTGGAACTCCAGCCAGAATCGCTACTGGAATCGCTGCTGGAATAGTCGCTGGAGGTACTAGAATAATCGCTGCTGGAATAGTCACTGGAACTGCTGGAATAATCGCTGGAACTATCACTTGAATAGTTGCTGGAACTCCAACTAGAATCACTGCCGGAATCACTGCTGGAATAGTCGCTGGAGCTGTCAGACTCGATCGCCCCGCCATGATCAGCCGCTGATTCTGCTGCCTCAAAAATATCTGCAAAATTACCCGACTCCGCCGCGATCGGCTCTGGTTCGGCGGTCTGCTCCTCAATCCAATCCTGCATTTGTTGGCTCGCAATTTCAGCTAACTCTTCGATCGCCTCATTCACCACAATCTCAGCCGCTTCGCCCACCGCATCAATCACCTGATCCTGATTAATGGGCAGGGAATCGATCGGGTTGTGAAGGGTCGATCGACTCGATCCAGAAGAACTCGAACGGTAATTCAAAGGATACGACCCGTAGCTAGCCGATCGCCGCTGTCGCAGCCACCACCACAGCAACACCAACAGCGCGATCGCCCCGCCGAAACCCGCCGCCACAATCGCGGCCGCCTGACTGCCCGCCGAGGTGGCCACCCACCACCAAACCGGGGCGATCGCCGCTGCTAATCCCATGGCTCCGTAGGTTAACCAGCTTTCCAGATCCATTGCGCCCCCCAACCTCAACGCGATCGCTTCCATCATGGGCGATCAAGCTCAAAATTGCCCAAACCAAAATCGAGACCATTGCCCACCGGCTCCGGTCTCGATCGATTGGATTCAACGTTTCCAAACGGGGAATTTAGATGCCCAAACGTTGATAAATCACATCCAGGTTGCGCAAGTGCTGTTGCGGATCAAAGCACTCATCAATTTCCTCTTGGGATAGGAGGGATTTCACCGTGGCATCTTGGCAAATGAGCTTATAGAAATCGCCACTTTCATTGTTCCAAGCTTGGTGCGCACAGCCTTGCACGGCCGCGTAGGCATCCTCGCGAGTCAAGCCTTTTTTCACCAGGGCCAGCAGCACCTTTTGGCTGAACACCACACCGCCATAGCAGTTCATGTTGCGCTTCATGTTTTCGGGATAAACCAACAGGTTCTTCACCAAGTTGGTCATTTCCACCACCATAAAATGCAGCAGAATTGACGAGTCGGGCAGAATTGTCCGCTCCACGGAACTGTGGGAAATGTCCCGCTCATGCCAGAGGGCCACGTTTTCCAGGGCCGCCACGGCATGGCCGCGAATCACCCGTGCCATCCCGGTAATCCGTTCCGATCGCACCGGGTTGCGCTTGTGGGGCATGGCCGAGGAGCCTTTTTGACCCTTGGCGAAAAATTCCTCCACTTCCAGAACGTCGGTACGTTGCAGGTTGCGGATTTCCACGGCGAATCGCTCCAAGGAAGCGGCCACCAGCGCGAAGGTCTGCACGTATTCCGCATGGCGATCGCGCGAAATCACCTGAGTGGAAGCCGTGTCCGGTTCCAGGTTCAGCAGCTTACAGGCCAAAGATTCCACGCGCGGATCGATGTTGGCATAGGTTCCCACTGCGCCGGAAATTTTGCCCACAGCCACCCGATCGCGCAGTTGCACGAGCCGATCGCGGTTGCGCAACATTTCCGCCAGCCAGCCCGCCAGCTTGAAACCAAAGGTCATCGGCTCCGCGTGGATGCCGTGGCTGCGGCCAATACAAATCGTGTTGCGGTGTTCCTGGGCTTGGTAGCGCAGGGCTTGGATCAGCGATTCCACCCGCTTGAGCAGCGTATCGATGCTGGCCACCAATTGCAGGGCCAATGCCGTGTCCAACACATCGGAACTGGTCAAGCCCAGGTGAATGTAGCGACCCGCGTCGCCCACGTACTCATTCACATTGGTCAGGAAGGCGATCATGTCATGATGCACTTCCGCTTCAATTTCCAGAACGCGCTGGGGGTCAAAGTTAGCTTTCGCTTTGATCTCTTCGACGGCTTCGGCAGGGATATATCCCAGTTCTGCTTGGGCTTCGCAAACCGCAATTTCCACTTGCAGCCAGGTTTGCAGCTTATATGCGTCCGTCCAGAGATTGCCCATCTCAGGCAGCGTGTAGCGGTCGATCATGCCTGTCTTGTCGATGTTTCCAGAACACCGTGAAGAGATTAACCGAGTCATTGTACCGGGTTTTGGCGATCGCGCCCGAATGGGATTCCCGGAGCGATCGCCCCGATTAGCTCCCGTTTAGCTCCCGATCGCGATACTCGGAACCAGCAGCAGGGAACAGGCAATCCCGAGGCCACAACCCACAATCACCTGAAACGGTGTGTGGCCCAGCAGTTCCTTCAGGCGTTCTTCGCTGAGTTGGTGGTCGCCTTCAAAAAACTCATCAATGATTTGGTTCAAGACGGCGGCCTGTTTGCCCGCGGCCCGGCGCACCCCGGCGGCATCGTACATGACGATGATCGCGAAGATGGTAGCCATGGCAAATTCAATGCTGCTCCAGCCAACGGTTTGGCCAATGCCCGTGGCCAGGGCGGCCACGAGGGCGGAGTGGGCGCTGGGCATTCCACCCGTGGTCACCAGGGTGCGAACGTCAAACTTACGCTGGCGAGCAAGTTCCACCACCAGCTTGATGGCCTGGGCCAGGATGCAAGACCCCAAGGAAACCAGGAGAATGCGGTTATCGAGAATGTGACTAAAGTCGTCCATGGGTCGAGCGGGGGGCGATCGAGTTGGGGACGGTGGGTGAGTAAGCGATCGCGGGGAGCTAACCCGGCAGCGGGGGGGCAAGATGCTTGAGCACCTTGTCTACCGAGATCGGGCGGGATACCCAGAGTCAATCGCCCTCGTGGTTGCTAGTTTTTGCGGCTGACGATGTAGTCGGCCAGGGCTTGCAAAGGGGCCGCGGCCGCGCCGAATTCGTTCAAGCTGGCCTTGGCGCGATCGATCAATTCCTTGGCCATTTCGCGCGATCGATCCAAGCCATAGAGTTTCGGGAAAGTGGCTTTTTCCACGGCGGAATCCTTACCGGCGGTTTTGCCCAGCTCCTCCGTGGTGGCAGTCACATCGAGGATGTCATCCACAATCTGAAAAGCTAAACCAATGTCCTGGGCATATTGCGCCAGTTTGCCCACGGTGGCTTCATCGGCTCCGGCAATCGTGGCCCCGGTGGTCACACAGGCTTCCAACAGGGCTGCGGTTTTGTGGCGATGGATAAAGTGCAGGGTGTCGAGGGAAATGTTCGGGTTGCCTTCGCTGGCCAGGTCTACCACTTGACCACCCACCAGGCCGGCGGCCCCAACGGATTTTCCTAACAGGGCGATCGCCCGCACCACTCGATCGGCCGGCACGCCTTGGGTTTGGGTTGCCACAAATTCAAAGGCATAGGCCAACAGCCCATCCCCGGCCAAAATCGCCACCGGTTCCCCATAAACCTTGTGGTTCGTGGGTTTGCCGCGCCGAAAATCGTCGTTATCCATGGACGGCAAATCGTCATGAATCAGCGACATGGTGTGAACCATTTCCAGGGCACAGGCCGTGGGCATGGCCGATTCGATCGTCCCACCCACCAGCTCACAGGCCGCCAGACACAGAATCGGTCGCAACCGCTTGCCCCCCGCCATCAGGGAATAGCGCATCGACTCATAAACGGTTTCGGGATAGACCACCGAGATCGATCGATCGAGGGCGGCCTCAACCAAAGCTTGGCGTTCGCGAAGATAGCCTTTGAGATCAAAGCCCGTCGAGGGAGCAGTAGGCGCGCTAGCGGTCATGGGACAAGCACAACAGAACAGCAAGAAATCTTCCTTACCGAACCCGATCGCCGCCACAGGCGGAATCCGGCCTGGTTACGGTGCGCTTTTGGCCTAGCAAAACAACCGCTGAACCACAACCACCACCGTCAGAAGTTGGTTTGAGGGGCATTGTACCGCCTGAGGGGATCGCCCCGAGGGGACAAACCGGATTCTGATCAGATTTAGTCAGATTTTGCGTGAATTTAGGGCTGATTTCGAGCGAATGTCCAGTCAATTTCAGAGGTTTTGTGAACCTTTGCAAACCATCCTTGAACTGATACTCATCAACCTATTCCGGCTGGATCCACCGCAGCGATCGAGAGGATCTCTGACCTATTCCCCAAAATCCTCAGTTGGTTCAATCCAGCCGGTTGGACAAAGGAAATCTCAATCCAGCCGGTTGGATGAAGAAAGCCCCGATCCAGAGCATTCAGATGCAGAAGATTCCCTGAGTGCGATCGGGACAATTGGTCGGGATGATTAGTCAGGACAGCTAGGCCAGGCGGCGACGATAGCTCTCCACGGTGTTGGCCAACAGCATGGTCACCGTCATTGGCCCCACGCCACCCGGAACCGGCGTGATTGCGCCGGCCACATCCAACAGGCGATCGAAATCCACATCCCCCACCAGCTTGCTCTTGCCGGTCTGATCGGTAATTCGATTAATTCCCACATCAATCACCGTCGCGCCCGGCTTGATGTAGTCCGGGCCAATCATCAGGGGCCGTCCCACCGCCGCCACTAAAATATCGGCTTCTCGGCAAACGGCCGCCAAGTCCGGGGTGCGCGAATGGGCGATCGTCACCGTGGCATTGGCTTCCAGCAGCATCAGGGCGATCGGCTTGCCCACCAAAATGCTGCGCCCCACCACCACGGCCTTTTTGCCAGCCGGATCAATGCCCCCATCTCGCAAAATTTCCATCACGCCGGCCGGGGTGCAACTGCGCAGACAAGGCTCACCCCGCACCAACCGCCCCAAATTGGCCGGGTGCAACCCATCGGCATCCTTGTCAGGGTCAATTTCCAACAGCAGGGCGTTGCCATCCAGCCCGTCCGGCAAAGGCAGTTGCACCAAAATGCCATCCACGTTCGGATCGGCGTTGAGCTGATGAATGATGGCGGTTAGTTCCGCTTGGGTGGCCGTGGCGGGCAGGTGCTGACCAAAGGAGACCATGCCCAAACGTTCGCAGGCCCGTTCTTTGTTGCGGACATAGGCGGCGCTGGCGGGATTGTCCCCGACCATCAACACGGCTAGGCCAGGCGCACGGCCCCGATCGGGCTGGAGTTCCGCAATTTCCACCTTCAGGCGATCTTGAATTTTCTCGGCAAGGGCTTTTCCGTCCAGCAGGCGCGCAGTCATGAGGGGAGAAATTCTAGGAAGAATCCCCAACCTTTTATCATCGCCGGTGCGATCGCAGCAACTCGATCGGCGGGCCTTCACTGCTGGGGCGATCGAGCTGCCGTGATCGACGGGTCTGTTTTAGAGCAAATTGATCGCCGCGATCGACCGCTCATCCATGGGGTCTGTCTCTATGTATCTGGACAGCACCGATAGAGATTGATGGCCGGTTAACGTCTGGATTGTGGACAAGCCAACGCCTTTGGCGGCTAATCCAGAGCAAAATCCTCGCCGCGCTGAATAGAGCGATAGGCCCAAGCCGGTTAACTTGGCCCGGCCCAATGCTCGCCTAAAGGCTGCATCCATGGTGCGACGACTGACCGGCTGATCGGGCGATCGGGCAGCGGGGAACATGAGCAGCCCTGGGTCTGGCCGGTAGGCCAGCAGGTAGGGGTGTAGTTTGCGAGCGATCGGCACTTCGCGTGTTCTGCCACATTTTCGAGATCGCCCGCTGAAGACGATCGCCCTCAGCGGCTGGCCACCACTGCCATAAACGCTCGCTTGGGGTAACCGCAAGATTGCCGTGGGTCGCTCGCCTGTATACCAAGCGATCGCCCAATAAAGTCGATGTGATTTTTCAACAAACGACTCCAAAATCTTAAGAAATAATTGATCTGTTAAGGGTGTAGAACGTCCCGATCGGTTGATTTTCATGCCTCTTTTTCGCTCTGCTCAACTAATTAGGTATCTTGATAAGATCCTTTCAGTTTTCAAAGCTTCTAAGGCTTGCCTCATAAGGATCTCAGCTCTTTTTAAGATAGCCTCTTTTGTATAGTTGAGGCAATTTTTGCATTGTTTAAAAACGCATTAGATTACTGATCAGAGTTTGGCATTAAAAATGCTCTTAGACCGCACTCAGATCCCACCTTCGATTGCAACAGTGGAACAGTTGGCCGTTTGGACTGGCACTCTGTTGGATAACGTGACCGGCACAAAACAAATCAAAGAGCAAGAAAATTCACTGCTGGTTTACGCGGCTCAATTTCAAGTTTTTCGGGCGGCCGATGAAACGGTGCGCTGCATCATCAGGCAGTCGATCGAGCTGGATCCTGCCTATGTCGCTGATCAAAGCAAAAAACTTTGGATGTTCGCCCGTGCCTTGAGCACGGCGGAAGTTCCGTTGGGATTCCGAGTTGATTAACGATCGCTAATCTGTCAGGCGATCGCCATGCCAGAAATACCATTACCCGGTTCGATTTACCCGACTGCTAACGAGGCTGCAACTCAATCCAGCGCCCAGGACTTGCAGCGGCAGATCGATGATGCATGGTCACGGGGCCGGCCGTGGGAGGCTCCGTCGCTGGCTCCAGTGCTTAAGCCGATCGTCCCTGCGTTGCCCCCGGCGCTATCGGGGGGCCCGATTAATCCAGTTGGGGGCGGTTCACCATCATCCCCAAGCGGCCGTCATCCAGGCGATCGGTTACCGGCCCCAACCGGTGGATCGCCGGGTGAGGATCCAGGTACAGGGCCGGGCGATGGGCCTGAAGAATTTGCGATTCCTTATCGAAAATCCAAGATTAAGTTCACTTTTTGGACGGCTGAGGCAATCTATGACCCAAAATCGCAGCTTTACGACTTTGGGGGCTGGGTTTTTTACTCCAGCCGTGTGACAGATCTACCAGCCGGGCCCTATCGCTTTCGGATCTTACCGATTGAACCGGAATATGCTGGCCGTTACCGATCGCCCCCAAGCGGTGCAAAACGGCTTTATGAAGCCGTGCCGTTAGACCCTGAAGCTCGCACCATCCGGCTTGGGTTTGCCTCCTGGGGCTGCATTGCGGCGATCGAGATCGTCTCCAGCGAGGATCCCGATAGCACCCCGGTTCCTGATTTTCCTGATTTCCCTGGCGGTGGGGGCCTCGACATCAATAACCCGCCGATCCGTAAGCCACCCGATCGGGGCTGGCCTCCGCTTGCTGTTCCTCCCGGTTCTACCGGTCGTTTTCCAGGGGGTGGATCCGTGTCGCAATGCCGATTTGAAAAGGCTAATCTCGATAAGATTTTGAAAAACCAAGACGATATTCTGAAACGTCTCGGGCCTGAAATCAAAAGTAAGAAGGGCGGTGAATACGGGCTGTCTGGTGCAGTTCAAAACGTTCAGAAGATGCAATGGCTCAACCAAACACTAAACGTTTTGAGCGTATTTTTTAGCCTGCATAACGCTTTGATGTTATCTCGTAATCTGACTGAATCGGTAACGGGATTGTTGGACGTTGGTTTGCAAGCGTTTATGAGAGTTTTTCGGCTATCGGATCCCGATGAAGATGCTCAAATTGATGTAGCAGACCTGATCAGCAAAGGTTGGCAAGCTTTGATGATTGATGTGTTCGGAAAAGAGCAATGGATTTTGATTCAAGCCAAAATCGATGCTGCTAATCGCATTTTGCAAAGTGCCAGCAACGTTTATTTCAATGTTCAATCAATTTTTGATGGGACTAGAGGGCTGATTGAAATTGCGACTAATAATGTTAGTCGCATTGGCAATGCTTTAAAGAAATCAAGAATTGTTGGTGAGAATGATTATAAATGGATGCCAACGGGTATCAATGCAAACTCAGGTAGGATTCAAAAGCTGTATGACACAATTAATAACGCAACTGAATTGACCGATGTGCTAACAGGAATTGCGGGTGAGGTCGTTAACATTAGCGACGAATCGCGCGAGTTGGCCAAAGCTCAGGCGGAACTAACCAAGCAGCTTTCAGGTGCGCAAGAAATTTTAAATAAAGAGGACTTGCCTGAAGGCGAGATCCGACCTGTTGGCTCTGGTTTCAATCCAGAAAACGTGCCACAGACTCTAATTGCTGAGTCGGCCAAAAAAGCCAGTGAGGCAAGCGACATCTCCACTCTTGACCTTTTTAGCGACGACGCACCTTGGGAGTTTCTAGGCGATCCACCGCCTAAGGGGTAAGCCGACCATGGGTTTATCTTCTCTCGACAGCCCTGAAGGCTACAGAGTCCTAAACGATCCGATCATCCGATCGGGGGCCCAAGCCAGACCGATCGGGGAGCCGATCAAAATCCCCCTACCACCCGTGCCCATCCCATCGGGCGGTGGCCGCGGCGGTGATGATTTGGATCCGGATCCGTCCAGGGCTAACGATGATTTGGATCCGGCCCCGCCCAGGCCGGAAGATATCCCGCCGCCACCAGCCGCACCCGCACCACCGCCCACAAACCCGTGGGATTATTTGCCCGATTGGCTGCGATCGCCCCCGGCGCTGCCGTCGATCGCCCTACCGCAATTGCCACCCCTCCCGGATTGGCCAGCCTGGCCCGGGCCGCCGGCTGTGCCCATGGGCTGGCCTAAACCTGGCATCCGGCCGCCTAGTGATGTGCGGCCCAAGCCAACAGGGGCCTCACCCTCGGCCGCAAAACCGGCCGACATTCCAGGCGAGCCGGGAGAGAGAGCGCCGATCGGCTCATCGGCTCGGCCCTACTGGGTTGCCTATCAATGGGCGACGGTGGCCCAAAGCGTTTGGAACCCGGCCACCGGTCGCTATCGGTTCCAACGGTGGCTCAACGGCGGCAACTCGGTTTTGACGTTGCAAGGGCCGCTCACCGTGGTTCAGGTTCCGATCCTGCCATCAATCAGGGCCAACTACGATCCAGACGCGCTGCCCAGCGAGTGGATGGATATTTACGTTAGGGATGGAGCCGGGAAAACTCATTACCTGGCTGACGGGTCTTATTTCGCCACGGCCTCATGGGCGATCACGGCGGTGGACGGGTTGCCGGAACCATGGTTACCCGATCGGCAACCCAAACCACCTCAGCCAGGAGTAGACCCCTACCCCTCTCGGAATCCAGCACCTGTGCTTGGTCGCCCGGCCGCGCTGCCACAGCCAGCTATCCCCCAACCGGACGATCGCCCCGATGTGCCAGCCCTGCCCACCCCAGTTCCAGGGGCGGCGAACCCCCCGATTGAGATCCCGCTCCCGGCCAATATTCCGGTAGACAAACCGGCCGCCCTTGATACGCCCTTTGCACCTGGACTCGCGGGCACTCCGGGCATTCCTACCCTTCCGGGCCTGCCGTTGATCGGCTCGCCTTTCCCGGCAATTAGTTCACCGCCGATCGCGTCCGATGGGCCTAAAGCTGGTTACGGCCCCAGCGCGGCGATCGTCTGTCGCTTTCAGGCGATCGACCTCTCTGAGATTCTGCGCACCAACGATCGGGCCTTGGCCGCAATCGGCAGTATTGAGCTGGTTGGGCCCATGCAGGGGATGACCCTAACCAAGCGGATCGAGACCATTAGGCGGCGGTTTGAAATTCAGCAAGCGCAATTTTCTTTCGTCAATTTACTCGAAATTCACAATGGTTTGATTCAGTCTTCTGACTTTCTTGAATCAGTAACCAATACATTTTCTGGTTTTCTAAGTAACTTCCTCAGTGAATTTAGTTTAACTGCTACTGATGACCCAATCGCGCCACCCGATTTTGCAGAAACTATCCAGCAAAGTTTCACAAGCTTTGTCAATGCGTTGATTGGTCAAGAGAATTGGGCTAACTTTCTATCAAAACTACTGAATCAGAATCGGATTGTTACCAGTTCTGCCAACTTATTCAGTAGCCTCTCTACCAATTTTCAGGGCACTAATGCTGTTGCTGAGGTGCTAACCAATAATGTTAGTCGAATCGGGAATGCCTTAAAGAAATCAAGAATTGTTGGTGAAAATGACTATAAATGGATGCCTGTCGGTATTACGGGCTTGATTGGTCGATCACTTTTGCTCTTTGGTGCTCTAACGGGTAGTGGTGTTATAGAACTGCCAGATTTAACAACTCTATTTGGCAAAAAACCGTTATCGATTGATGAAGAGACCTTGTTGCTGGCTCAAAATCAGCAAAATTTCAGAGCGCAAATTGCTAACGCTGAAGAGACGATTAAAGATGAAAACTACGATCCAAACTTGCCACGACCAATTGGCAAAACAGCAGCAGGGGATAATGTATCTCAAACAATAAAATCAGAGGTTGAAAAAGAAGCTAGCAAGGCGAGTGATTTAAGTTCAGATGATTTAGATTTTGGAGATTAATTATGCCAACACCTAACCGTTTCCCCTCAGACCAATTACCTAAGAATTTTTCCCCGACTGAACACTTTCAGGATCAAGTGAAGCGGTTAGTTAATCCCGAAGTGGCTCGTTATTTTCGCGACGTTGGCGATGAGTCTTGGACTCCTGGACAAGCAGGCGATCTGTCAAAGAGTCCTAGAGCGTCGATCCGACTGGCTTGCTCCCATCTCGAACCCGACACGATCGACCTAACGATCGGGCGGTTGATTTTGTTTTACCTGGTGACCAGACGTGATGAGCTTGTGAATCCACCGATCTACGGTTTGCCAATCCCTGGGTTTCAGCAGTCGGTTAAATTTTTGCCCCAAATCTCCCTGTTTTTTCGGGAAAGCCGTCAGGATCTTGAACCTGGTCAGACCCCGATTACGGGTGAGGTTTCGTTTCGATTGAAATCGGGTGAGTCGCTCTCGGAATCGGCTTTAGAGGCGATCGGCCGCAGGATTAAGTCTGAATTTCCACCTCGGGCGGAAAGTCACTGGCAAAAGGGCCGTGACTGTATGGCCTACCGTGACTTGGAACGCAACCCACCCATTCAGCTCAAAATCCTTTGCGCCTCAAAAGCTGCTGGGCGCGACATGGTGGAGGCGATTTTTCGAGTTTTGGGGGAAGCCCCCGATTGGTCTAAGGCTCACTTTAGTCAAAACGAACAGGAAGGGACGGCTTACCCGGTGGTTCCTGGCTCCGATACGGTGTTGGGGCGATCTCGGAAACTGCCACGCCGCCGCCCGCTGGCCAGGGTGAAGCTCCAATATGCCGTGGCGCATCTTTGGTCTATCTCGACCCCCATTCCGATTTACGACACAACGGGGCGCTTTGGGGCTGCACTGGTCAGGGATTAGTTTCGATGACTCGGCGATCGCCTGTACCCAAGGCCGATCGGCCGGAGTTTACTAGGAGACCTAATAGGTATCCGGGAGTTTTCTTGAGTTCCGAGCCGTGCCAGGCTGAGAGCAGAATTCAATCACGCACCTGCTTTCAGGGCTTAGGTAATGGCTAACTCGCTCGTTCAAAAGATGCTTGAGGATAAACCGGGACTGATCTTCGCAGACGGCGAATGGATCGGTGTCAAGGTTGCTGATCTGCTGGGCCCCGTAACCGTACCTACTTCGGCGGAGGCCATTGGAGATGACCTTTTGATGGGTCTCTTGTATCGCCTGATGGAGGTGGTCTCCAAGGCCGAAGATGCATGGGTTCCGCCTGCTGGCACTAAAAAGGTCAACTCCCTATCGGTGGTTGAATCTACGTCCTTGCAACAAATTGCGCCAGGCGTTCGGGGTGTGATCAACCAAGCCACGATCCGAGTGGTGCAGCCGGTTGAAATGCAGCAAGTCGAAGCGGTTCGGTCTTAAGGATTGAGTGGGTTTGACGGCATCAAACCCGCTCTATGACTGTTTTTTTTAAGTGGTAGGGCAAGACAATGCGCAAGCGACGGTTTAATCGGATCAAGCAAGCAATTAAAAACGGGGCTACTGGCGGATACCTAACTAAGTACCTCAGTTATCAGTCCGGGGCCAGTCCAATCACGATTACCAAGGTGGTGAATCGCAACGGCACGATCAAGAAGGCTCTAAATCCTTTTGGTGACGCTGCTACTGTGCCGGTGTCTCTACTGGTGTCTTTTACGGGCCGAGCGGCCGCGGCTCAAGCGGGATTCGGGGTTACTGATACCATCCTGGCTCTTGATGATGTTGACGCTTCAACGGTCAAAAATCGGGGCTTTTTGCCTGCAAAGGCTGTTCTGACTGATCGATCATCTGGATCGGCTCCTAAAGTCAGCGGCATCACGGGGCTATCTTACAAGAAGCCGACCAGCAGCGATTCCTTCACGTTGCCTTTTGGTCAGGTCACGGGGGAGGGTGAGTTTGAGCGTCAGGCCGTTATCGTCGCTGCCGTGACGGCTGCATCTTCCCCAACCAACATCAAATCGGTCAGCTTTAAGCCTGAGCGAATGTACTCGTAACGATGCGTTATCTGGAGCCGCTGGAAGACTGCTTTCGGCCTGAGCTGGTCTGTCTCCCCGAGTTGGAGGACAGCGACATTTTGGCAGCCTGCCAGCAGCTCTGGACGATCAATCAGGCGCTCGATCAATTTCTGTACGGCAATCTGAGCGAAAGTGATTTTTGCGACATTTTGGAGGCCAATGGCCAACAGATGGATGATTACCTGGCGATCGCGATCGCCAACACAGAATTGATCGGGCTGGATTTAACTTAGGGGCGCGGTCATTATGGGCTGGACTTTTCTGGGGTTGCATGAGCTGGATCTGATGACCAGCAATGCTTGGGAATTTCCATTCCTGGTGTTGCCGTTGTCGCCGATCGATCACTTTGCGGTGCGGGTGACCTATACCGATGGGGTCGTGATGGTTGCCGGTAAGCAGCGATACCCTACCATCACGGGATTGTTGGGGCAATTTTTAAAAGATCCGGGCCCGGGTGAGGCCTATCAAGTTGCAACGCATCGGTTGTCTTATTCGCAGGATGAATCGATCGTTTTTAACTTCGGGCCGCAGGGCAATACTTACGACCACACAACGGGCCAAACCGTTGAGGGGTCTACGATTTGGCAACGTGACGCGGCGGGTAATCTCGAGCTGCGGACGGCGGTAGAAACCTGGATCGGGGTTAAGGCCGTGCCCAAAAAACGCGGGGTTAAGCCGGTCACGATCCTTACTTCCACAGGCGAGCAAGTCACTCGATATCCCTGGTGGTATGACACTGAGCGATCGAAATTCACGATCCAGGTTGAAATTTACACGGAGTAACAGGCGATGGATGCTGTGGGTTTCTTGAGCGATCGGCTAAAGCATTTAGAAGAAACGGTGAATCAGGGCGATCGCGCGATTTTGCTCGAGCTGGGTGAAATCCGTGAAAAGTTGGGGGGTGTCACTGGCCTAACGGATCAGGTGAACGACATCGATGGCCGGGTGAACGCGATCGAACAGTTGTTGGCCCGGGCCGGTGAAACCGGACTGGTGTTGGCGGCCCGGGCGGCCCGGGCGGCCCAAGCCATGCCCGGGGGTTGGCGCGGTTGGGGCTTCCTGATTTTGGTGAGTGCGATCGCGGTTGATTTACTGGTGGATCTGTTGGGCTGGGGGGAACTGCTGCGGGCGATCGCTCACCGGCTGTTTTGACCTTCGCGGCTCAACTGTCTGTAATTTTGCCTAGATAGGTTGATCGCAGTTTGCCTGCCGATCGCCATCGCAGATACAGATATGGCCCATGGCGGCCAATTTTTTTTAGCTCGAAATATCCACCGCTCGGTTGTGCCGATTTTTCGGCTTTTCCACAACTTAGGGAGCGGTTTTCTTGGGTTTCGGCGGGGGCTTGCTCCCTAAGAGCTTGGGACAATCCCGCGATCGCGTCCTGCAATAACAGCAGCTCCGAGGGGGATAGTTTGGCGGCGGCCTGGATGGCGATCGACAACCGATCGATCTTTCGATCGGCTTCCGGTGGTGCAGGTGGTGCGGGTGGTGCAGGCCCCCAACTGGGGTCAAGCTCCCTGCTTTTGCGATCGGGCTTCAATTCTGCCGAAATTGGGATGTTCCCAAAACCTAATGCGAGCTGCTCTCTCATTTCTCCCGGGGTAGAATTACCAAACCACAGAGCCTTTTCACAACTAAGCAAAACGAGCGATCGTGTCGGGCGATCGCTCGTTTTTTTTGGGCGCTACTCGGTTGGGGTCGGCGGATCTTCAGGTGCGAGCGTTTCTACAGTTTCCTGCCACTCCGCGAGAACTTGCTCTAAATTGCTCAGACGATCCTTGAGGCGCTGCTCCCTCTGCTCCAGGCGCTCTCTGTCTAATTGGCAATCCTCAATCTGATCTCGCAATTCCGCAATCAAGTAGCTCAGGGTTTTCCCGTGAGTTCGCGGCTTAGGTCGTTGCCCAGAAGATCCCGTGCAAAGCGTTCTACTAGCTCGCTGGCGCTGGTTCGTAGCGCCTTGGCTTTCACTGTCAGCAATTTGCGGGCAGTGGGAGTCAGGGTCAGTTCGTAAACCTTTTTTTGCTCGCCGTAGGTTGGTTTTCGTCCTGCTCGCATTGAAAGAGTCCCCCATAACTATCCCCCAATTTTATCCGGGATAATGCTTGATTTTTAATCCCGGATTGATTTACTATTTGAATTGTATCAGGGATAAATTGAAATTGAGCAAAGCGCCCCTGATGGCGCGGTCTATGACCAGCGCGGGATTTGGGGGAGACCGGCACAAACGGCGGCCGGCCACCTTGCACCCGAGATCACCGCGTGAATTTGCGTCCCTGATTGGTGTTGAGAGATTGGTTTGCGGCGGGCGATTCACCACACGGACGATCGCCCACTTTCCTTCCCCCCAAACTTCGGAAAATTGCCTATGCAGAAATCTATCTACGACGACCGCACTGAGGCCGTGATTCTCAGTGCCGATCAAATGTCTCGGTTGGTGGCCAAGGTGCGTAAGGCATTGAAAGAGCTTGGCTACCAGATGCGCAAGCGGAATCAGCGGCCTGAGTGGCAGATCATCGCGCCTAGCAAAAAATGGGCGCTCCTGGTCTATTCGCCGGGTGACGGGTGGCACGTTGAGGGGCCGGCCGATACATCCGATAAGCTCACGATTTCTTCAACTATTCAGCGGTTTGTTGCTGCTGTTGAAAACTATGAAGCGAGATCTCGACAGTCTAGACAATTGCGAGCTAATTGATCGCAGTCCGTCCCTGCCGTGGGTCGTCTACCGGTTGGGCCGTCTCAACCGCAATGGCCAGCGGTTGCGGATCCGTCAGGCCGCATTTACGAGCTACGTTCACGCTCAACTCTTCGTCCGGGCCTGGGTCAAACTCAATCCCGACATGGCGTTCTGGTTAACGGTTGAAAACACTCAAGGGAGGTCATCTGATGATCAGATTGCTGGCCGTGCCTAAGATTGGTCGCCGCACGTGGCTTCATGCCTTGAGACCTTCTGGCCGACTATCGCCGCTGCATCCTGGCGTACCGATCCGATCGGTGCGGCCTCGGCTGGATGTGCCAATTGGAGGTGAGGCCGAGTGCTGGTGTTATGAACTATCTGACCAAGAGCTGACCGATTGGCAAAAATCAATCTTGGTCAGGTCAATGGAGCGGGAAGGACTTGACCGCGAGGCAACACTAAGCAGGCTCGATCGCGGTTTCCCCGTGCCCGTTGCCGAGATCGATTTTGTCCAGATCGAAGTTAGCGGGGCCATCCAAACGATCGTGATGTATCCACTTGAGGTATCGGAGGTCACCGTTTCATGAATTCAGTGATTTGGGTGGGCGATCGCTTTTTGAATCTCGACTGGATCCGGCAGATCCATGCTGAAGCAAAAACTGGCGAGCTGACCATCGTTTGGGCCGATGGGGACACCCTGAACCTCAGTGGCACGATGGCCGTGGGCTTGTTCAATGCGCTCAAGGAACGGTGTGAGGGGAAAAACCTGGCGGTGGAAGTGATGCAAGATTTGCACACCGCTCTACCCGACTGGTTTCAGGAGCTTTGGGGCGTAGGTCAGTATCCGGAGCCAGTGGAGTTGGAAAACAACATCCTAGACGAACTTGAGTTTTAGACATGCCCCAAACTTGCTCGGTCTGACTCACCGGGCAAGCTTGGGGCAGCGTCCAAACCTGCTCCAACCGTCTGGCGATCGCGCTTAGGGCTTGAAGGAAGAATCGAGCTTTCGCGCTCTTAAGCGTTCATAGGCTCGGCGCGATCAATTGACGGTTTAACCCACGCAACCGGCCCATAACCAAAAGCCGGTAAATGCCTCAAGAGGGAATTGAGCTGGGCATAGTCCCTGGCTTTTGGGTGATTCATAGGCTCGGCGCGTGGGATAAATTAACACCCAATCATGCCATGAGAATTGTTGGCCTTGACGTAAGTAAGTCCTCGGTCACAGCTTGCGTCACAGACTCTAGACCGGCTGAACCTCGACAATTTTATTACGATGCAAAATTCCTAAGTTTGCCTGCCAACGCGGCCGGCATCAGGGCCTTAATCGACCTGGGGGCCGATGTGGCCGTCATGGAACCCACGGGGGTGAACTATTCAAAACTGTGGGGAACTCAGCTCGCCCGTGCCGGTGTGCGGGTGGTGCTGGTGGGGCATAAGGAACTTCGGGGTTATCGTGCGGGCCATCTCGGATTGCCCGATAAAGATGACGATGCCGACTCTCTGGCCCTGGCCTGCTACTACTGGGACTATTGCGACTCACCACGGCGGTTTGTGTCCGATCGCACTGAGGCGATCGTGCAAATCAGGCGATTGGTGCTGAGACTTTGCCACCTCAACCGGGTGCAGTCTCCGATCATTAACCGATTGCGTCAGGATCTCGCGTGGCAATTCCCAGAGGTGGCCCATGTCAAATCAAGGCGGGTTTTGCTCTCAGATTTGCCGCCGCTTCTATGGAGCTGGATGGCTGGGCTGCGGAAATCGGATAAGTATGATCGCCTGTACGCGGCGACCTGCGGGCTGGGATTGGATGAGCTGTCGCGCAACCATGCCGCGCGACTCTGCAATCTTCATGCTGAAGAATGCGCGATCGAACGTCAGCTCTATCAATTCCTGCAACATCCCGATTTTGCGCCCTACCGTAAGGTTTTCGCCCGATTTGGGTTTGGCATGAGGATAGAAGCCTTGCTGATTTCGCAGATTTATCCGCTGGAAAATTACTTGGGGCCCGATGGGAAACCAGAAATCAAAATTCGCAAGGGTCGCAAGTCTGGTAACCCAACCAAACGTCATCTCAGTTTGAGGCGATTTACCAAGGCCTTGGGCTGTGCTCCTGGGCGTGAAGAATCAGGCGACATGAAGCGCGTCCAGGTCGTTGGTGGATCTGATTTATGCCGTCGTGCTCTTTGGCAGTGGATCTTCACTCGGATCGAACCTGAGCGGGCCCGGCCGAAAAATCAAATTGGAAAGCTGCTGGGCGATCGGCTCGATCAAGAGAAGTCAACTAAGCCCATTAGGCTTGCTCGCTCCAGGTGCGCTGGCTACGCTGCCCGGTTGTTATTTTTCGAGCTGGTTGCATCCCTTATTACATAGGCCGTGTTCTCAGTAATTTTGTGACCCCAAGCGATCGCTCGTATTTACGGGCGATCGCTTTGCTGTGTCTGGATGTTGGTGCTGCGATGACTCGCTGCATTTATATTGACTAGAGGGAACGCTTCAAACTGTAAAGAATTGATCATGCGTTTTGACCATTTCAGCGTCAAAATCTAAAGGATTTTCCGCACCTCAACGATTTCGTCAACCCATGTGAAAACCCATGAAGCAGCCAATGCAAAAGTTAAAGTTAAGAATCGTGGTCACTGAGGGCCCGATTGCGCAACCATAACGAGCAACAGGATCTGATTGAAAATCACCATACCGGCAATGTCTCAGCAGCTCATGTCTCAGATGTTGCGGCGTTTGGCTTCACCCGTCCCACCACGGCCAAAAGGACAAAAAAACAAGGGGTGGCATGGGGTAGTTCTGGGGTTCACCTGGTTAATGGTGGGCTGCACGCCAACCGTTGCGATCGGGGAGTTAAAACAACAACCGGCTGCATCGCTCAATGGGCGATCGGTCTATATCCAAGGCAAAGCCGTCGAACGAGTGCCCCTGCTCGACGGCCGCATTTACCGAATTGAAGATCCAACGGGCTGGATTTGGGTGCTGTCTCAGGGCGATCGAACCGAGCTTGAGCTAGGGCAAGTGGTGAAACTCAAGACCTCCCTTCGCTATCAACCGATCCAAGTGGGACAGCAGGAGATGGGCGAAATTTACGCGATCGAGGAGCCTTAAATTAGCCATGTGTCCATCAGACCCCGGCTCAAGCCCCAGATCCCAATCAGGATCTGAGTCAAACAGGGACAGTTCATCCCCAGAGGCCGAAACAGGAACGAGATCAGGAATGGAAGCCGTGGCCCTTGCTTTGCTCTATCCTCCCTCGCGCGATCGATTCCTGTTGCAACTGCGGGATGATTTTCCCCACATTCTCTATCCCGGTCACTGGGGCCTGTTTGGTGGACACCTGGAGGCCGGCGAAGCGCCCGAAGCAGGTCTGCGGCGGGAACTACAAGAGGAAATTGGCTTTGTGCCGCCCCGGTTAAGTCCGTTTCGATCGACCTTGCAAGACAGCGGCCGCCAGCATTTTTTCTTTCACGGATTGCTCACTGTGCCGCTCACGGAGTTGGAATTAAACGAAGGGCAGGATTTGGCTTGGGGCACGATCGCCGATTTGGAAGCGGGAGAATGTTGGTCGCCCCGTTTGCAACAGATGCGCCCGATCGGCACACCCCATCGATCGATCCTATTAGCCCTGGCCGGCGACGCGGCACTTTGGCTGGACGATCCCTGAGACCTCTGGCATCGTTAGGGACTGGCGGCGCTGGTATTTTCGCCATCGTATGGAAGATCAACCTGTTTGGGTTGGGGGAGATCGGGATTTTGGTGCGGAACCTGCTTGACATCCTCCCCAGCCTAAAGGCTTAGGGATTCCGGCCCTAACCGAACAACCGAAGTTACTCGACTAGACCACGGGTTGACGCTTCACAGGCTGCGGTGCATCACGCTTTTTCTAAGATCCCGTTCGATCGCCTCCCAGAGTCCTGCGATCGGGTGCAAGCGGTGTTGGCTGCCCACGGTCGGCCGCCGTTGGTGGTGGCTCCCGGCTATTGGCCCGGTTCCTGGCAACTAAGTCAGCACCGCCAAACCTGGATTGACCAGTCCTAATCCACATGATGGTGAAGCTAGCAGACTGGTAACAACCTCAAAGATTGAACTAGTTGAGATAACTGTTAATCCATCTGGAAACTGCTGGCGATCGCCCGGAAGCTCTCTAGTCCGGCTTCCAAGTTCTCGATAATTTCTAGAGCTAAAATATCTGGATCGGGCAGGTTGTCCAAATCGGTGAGGCTTTTATCTCTGAGCCAGAAAATATCCAAGCTGGTTTTGTCGCGGGCGATGAGTTCTTCGTAGGTAAATTTACGCCAGCGCCCTTCAGGATTTGTTTCTGACCAGGTTTCTTCTCGGTGATAGCGGTTTGTGGGGTTATAGCACTCGATAAATTCTCTGAGGTCTTCTCGCCTTAAGGGGTTCTTTTTGAGGGTGAAGTGAATATTGGTGCGGAAATCGTAGTACCAAATTTCTTTTGTCCAGGGATCTTTGGCGGCAGGTTTGTTATCAAAAAAGATAACGTTGGCTTTTACGCCTTGTTTATAAAATACGCCAGTCGGAAGCCGAAGAATGGTATGAAAATCGGTGTCGCGGAGCAGTTTTTGTCTGACTTTTTCTCCGGCTCCGCCTTCAAACAGGACGTTATCAGGCACGACGATCGCGGCTTTTCCTGTGGTCTTAAGAATGGTGCGGATGTGTTGAACAAAATTAAGCTGTTTGTTTGAGGTGGTTGCCCAGAAGTCTTGGCGGTTATAGGTCAGATCTTCTTCTTCCTGCTCCCCTTCTTCATTGGTGAAGGTCATGCTACTTTTTTTGCCAAAGGGGGGATTGGCGAGAACGTAGTCAAACCGATCGCCACTATCGGCGATGAGCGCATCTTGAGAGGAGATCATGCTATCGCTGCTGATGTCGCCGATGTTGTGGAGGAACATATTCATCAGGGCGAGGCGGCGGGTATTGGCGACGATTTCGTTGCCTCGGAAGGTGTGAAATTTGAGGAATTCTTTTTGATCGCGATCGAGCTGATAATTTTTCACGAGGAAATCGTAGGCGGCGAGGAAAAAGCCCCCAGTCCCACAAGCAGGATCGGCGATCGCCCGTTGCGGTTCGGGTCGGATACATTCGACCATTGCCCAAATTAGTGCTCGTGGGGTGAAGTATTGACCAGCTCCGCTTTTGGTGTCTTCGGCGTTTTTCTCTAAAAGTCCTTCGTAAATGTCGCCTTTGACATCGGCTCCCATAATCACCCAGTTCTCTTTATCTACCATGTCGATAATTCGAGAGAGTTTGGCTGGGTCTTGGATTTTATTTTGGGCTTTGGTGAAGATTTGGCCGAGCATTCCTTTTTGCTGGCCGAGGGTTCGCAAGGTTTCGAGGTAGTGGGTTTCTAGTTCTGCGCCGCGTAGGGTGCGTAGGCTTTCCCAGTCGTACCCGGCGGGAATTCCGGTTTGGCGTTTGTAGGGGGGTTTGCTGTACTCATCTGCCATTTTCAGGAAGAGCAGATAGGTTAATTGTTCTAGGTAGTCGCCATAGCCTACACCGTCGTCTCGTAGGACATCGCAGAAGCTCCAGACTTTGGAAATGATGCTTGTAGCGTTACTCATAGAAATTTTGCTTTAGGGTTACTAGATGGGTTGGGTTGGTTGGGAGGGGTTAGAGATTTTTGAGGTTCAATTGCCCTTGTTTATTTCGTGTTTGGCGGATGCGTTCTAGTAGGACGGAGGCGGGTTCGTCGTTGGGGTCTTGGGGGACGAGTTTGCCTTCAAAGGCTTGTTTAAGGATGCTTTGGCGCAGGGCTTCGGCTTGTTGGAGGTTTTCGGTGATCGTGGTTTCTAGGCTGTCGCAGATGGAGAGGCGGGATTCGATTTCTTCAACGATTTTGTTTTGTTCGGCTAACGAGCAAATTTTGAAAGATGCTTCTATCAAAGCAGCCTGGGTCAGCTTGCGTCTACCAGTAGTTCCTGTTGTTAGCGGAGTGAATGGATAGTATTGAAGTTGATAATTTAAGAAGTCTATATTGAGTTTATTTTCAGGTCTGAGAATGTGAGCATGATTATTAACCCAAGATTTTCCCTTGATTCTGTAGGAAAAAGGTTTTTCTCTTCCTACAAAGGTTTCATCTTCAACTACTAGTACTAGAGGTTCATCAAACAAATAGTCATCAATCCATCCAACTTGCCCATTTGCACCGTAGTATGGAATGCTGCCTTCACGATTGGATCTATCTTTCTTGTTGATTGGGATACGCATGTTATCAAGACATAGCGTTATGTCACCTATCCTGGTAAGCTGCCAATCTCTGGGGATATTTCCTATGGCGGCAAGCTCATTGTCTAAAAGTAGTGTTGCTACCTTATATGCCTTCGGTTTACCCGGCTTTTTCCCTGCCTTCCCATTTGCTTCCCAAGCTTTAACATCAGCTTGCCACTGGGCGAGTTTTTCCTGATAGCGCCGCTCCCGATCCGCCTTGATTTGCTCTAGTAGAGTTTCGGCAGATTCTAGCTTTCCTTGCCGTTTCTGTTCCTCGCGCCATTGGGCGGTAAGCTTGCCCTCAAACGCCCATTTCAGCACCGCCTGACGATACACCTTTAGCTGTTGCTGTGCCTTCTTCAGGGACGCGATTCCATCATCCAAATCGGAAAACAATTCCTCAATCTTGTCTACAATCCGATGCTGTTCAGCGAGGGGAGGGAGAGGAAGATTGGTTTTCTCTAAATGCTGAAAATGGCGTGCATATCCCTTATCTGGAATTTTATGGACTATGACTCTAACAAATGAAGCGAAAAGCTTCGGAAGAAAAATACTGAGCGGCTTTATTACTTTAATTCCATCAGCTCCAGGTGCGAATGGGAAAGTAACTAGCTTTATTGCTTTTGTATGGTCACCAAAAACTAGTACAGGCAACTCACAATCAATTGCACTTTTCCTGTCGTTAGTAAAACCTCCTATCAGTTCTTGACCTTGATCAATAACTGGAATAGCTCCACGCTCTAAGTATTCTTTTTGTTTAATTTTCTTTTTATTTGTTGAAATCTTGATTACAGCCTCTTTAAAATCAAGAACTTCCCATCCCTTTGGTATTTTTTGCAAATCAAGTTTATTAGTTTCCATATCTTTTGATTAAGCTGATAACGCCTCATTCATCTCATCAATAATCTCATCCATCTCCTACCCAAAGTCCTCTTTCTCTAGTTTTGAAGATAGAGAACCAGGTTGGCGACTATTCACAATATCCGCCTTATCAATACCCTCATCAATCAGCACTTGGGTTAGACCCTCCTCAAAATTATCCTCCTCAATCACAACCTGATGACCAACCAAACGGGCATGAAATAAAATCGCATCCATCCATCGCTGTTTATCCCACCCCGTCGCCAAAACCAGAAAGTGACCCGACTCAAGATCGCAAACAGGATAAAGCCTAATCGCTTGGAGACGTGGTTGATTCACCGTCGCAACTCGCACAGTCTTTCTGAGAATGTCAGCATAGCCCAACTTTACGGCGTGATCCATTGCAAAACAACCTCCTGAAGTGGCTCATAAACCAATAAGTTAATTTTATAAGGGTTCGCTCCAAAACCAGAACTAACGGATCATCTGTGATTATCCATCCATCCGCTTCTAGAGTAGATCGGAGGGAAAAATGTAAACCATCTCGCCTTGACATTACGCCGCCAACACCTCATTCATCTCATCAATAATCTCATCCATCTCATCCCCAAAAAGCTGATACATCATCGCCAAACCACCCTGAGCATCAAACGGCGCATAGTCCAGGTCATCCCGCTCAAGATGGAACGAGCTAATCATGTGATCCTTCACCATCCGTAACCACTCCATCTGCACCTCCGTAAACTTTGGGGCAGCCCCCGCCTGCTTCTGAAACACCCACCGCTTAAAATTGCGATTCACCGTTTCCTGATAGGGAGTCAACTCCTGATCCAGCCCCACCACCTTACGAATCAACGCCACCAACGCCGTCAACTCACTGATCGGCGTACCCGCTTTCCTGCCCTCCACCTGCTCATAAGCTTGCCACACCGACAAAGGAGCCAGCATCGGTTTTTCGGCTTTCAGGATTTCCAACACCTCACGAATCATCTGAAACGTTAGGTCACGCCGTTGGTAGGGCTGATTGTAGTAAATCTTCAGCGCGGTAATCTCATCCTTATGGTGCTCGATAAAAGCCGTGAAATCCTCAATCAGGTGCATCGCCCGCTCTGTAGCCTGGACATCCCACCCCACAGCAGTGACGCGATCGAGATTGACAACATCAATAATCTGCTCATGCACCCGGCGAACATTCTCAATAAAGTCGATCGCCTCACCCGTAAAAGCACTGGCAGCAACGCGAATCAAACCCCGCTGGGCAGCTTGCATCGCCGCCGCCGATGGCTCTGCCGTACTCGGTAAACCACCATCCGTTCGAGCTTGATCCGCAATAACATCCAGATCATAGGCACGGAGCAGGGCTTTGGCCATCTCTCCAGCATTTAAGCCCCCGGTCATCTCCACAAGTTGTTCCCGCTCTTGGGGGTTCATCTGTTGCTCTAAGCGCGCAAGGCGGCCCGCCAGGGACGTAAACGAATCCTCATCCTGAGCGCCCATCATCACACCCATCATTAAGTCCCGAAGAGACACACCCTGCTTACGCTCCAGCGGGCGGCTATCGGTTTTGAGGGATTTCGTCACCCCGATCGCGTCCACAATGACGAAATGGGTCTTACGCGAACGCACCGAAGGAGTCACCTTTTTGAGGTCATCCTCCCCCAACGTGCGCGTCCCCCGTCCCTTCATCTGCTCAAAATAGTTCCGAGACTTCACATCCCGCATAAACAACAAACACTCCAACGGTTTGACATCCGTTCCCGTAGCGATCATGTCCACCGTCACCGCAATGCGGGGATAGTAGTCATTCCGGAATTGAGCCAGCACCGATTTCGGATCTTCCGTAGATTGGTACGTCACCTTTTTACAAAACGCATTCTCCTCCCCAAACTCCTCCCGCACAGTCTGAATAATGTCATCGGCGTGACTGTCCGTTTTGGCAAAAATCAGCGTCTTGGGGACTTCCTGCCGATTCGGAAAAATCTCTGGCAACTTATCCCGAAAAGTACGAATGATATTGCGAATCTGACTGGGATTAACCACATCCCGATCCAGTTGCTTGCCCGAATAAGTCAAATCCTCATCAAGCTGTTCCCAGCGACGCTTCCGGGTGAGCTTATCCCGCTTATCCACAAATTCCTTAGCAACCAAACGACTCCCCTGTTTGGTAATCTCAGTTTCGATCGTGTAGACATCAAAACCCACATTCACCCCATCCGTGACCGCTTCCTCGTGGGTATACTCACTGACGATATTCTCGTTAAAAAAGCCAAAAGTACGCTGATCCGGAGTCGCCGTCAAACCAATTAAGAAACCATCAAAGTACTCCAACACCTGCCGCCACAGTTTGTAGATTGAGCGGTGACACTCATCGATAATGATGAAATCGAAAAACTCGATCGGGATTTTGGGGTTATACACCACGGGCATCGGAGCCTTGGGCTGTATCAACTCATTCGGGTTCACTTCTTCAGCTTTCTCATCCAACTCTTCCCCCTTCAAAATCGAGTAGAGCCGCTGAATCGTAGAGATACAAACCTGGCTATCAGTTGCCACATAGCGCGACTTCAACCGCTGCACGTTGTAGAGTTCCGTGAACTTGCGGTTATCGTCCACTGGGGAAAAAGCCATGAACTCCTGCTCAGCCTGCTCCCCCAGATTTTTGGTATCCACCAGGAACAACACCCGTTCCGCCTTGGCAAACTTGAGCAATCGATATACAGCGGTGATGGCGGTAAACGTTTTACCGGAGCCAGTCGCCATCTGAACCAGAGCGCGGGGGCGATTGTCCTTAAAAGAATGCTCTAGATTTTGGATCGCCCGTGTTTGACAGTCCCGCAATCCGGTTGTATCCAGTCCAGGCAGATCGAGTAACCGCGCCCTTAAGGATCGATCGGTTTTAAGCCATGTTTGAAACGTTTCGGGGCGGTGAAAGGAAAAGACTGGGCGCGATCGGGGTTTAGGATCACGGCGATCGGTAAAACGAGTCAACACCCCTGTACTTTCATACAGAAAGGGAAGCGACTCATTATTACTAATATGCTTGAGTTTGGCTGTGGCATAGCCCTGGGTTTGATTTTCCGCCACCGTGAGGCGGTGACCTTCATGTTCCCGCTTGGCTTCAATAATGCCCACTGGTTGGCGATCGACAAACAGCACATAGTCAGCAGGGCCAACATCGGTAGGGTACTCTCTAATTGCCACTCCTAAAGCTGCATTCAAATTAATCCTATTCTTGCTCTGCACATCCCACCCAGCCTGCCGAAGCTGGGCATCAATTTGATCTCGTGCCTGCTGCTCTGGGTTTTGATTCAGATCAGTCATAAAGAGGGGTGGGGATGTGGCAAGTTACGCTACTTTAGTTTTGACAAATTTGCCCTCTAAATATCTTGTCACATAGAAGAAAACCTAATAAGATTTTTCTTGTAATTGCTTCAATCTCTTCAGATCAGTGTAAATCACTGGCAACATCCGGTAGTGTCTGGGAGGCGATGATTGTTGGCTAACCACTGTTTGCGCTGTAAGGCTCTCACCCACTCATCATTGCTGAATTAAGGCACTGCCGTCGGATGAACAACGGCTGGAATCAGTCAAAATCCAATGACGATCGCCCAGTTGACGATCGCCCCCATCCGGCCAGGATTTGCTGCACAAAAGGCGCTTGGCGATCGGCTTGGCGGTAGGCCAGCCAAATGGCATTGGTGACAGCGCGATCGGGCTGGAGCGTTTCGGGCTGCAACACCAAGGTTAATTGCTGGCGATCGAGCCAATCCGCACATAAATAATTGGGCAAAATGCTATAGCCTAACCCCTGGGCGATCGCACTGCGAATGCTGCGTAAATCGGGAATAATCCATTGCGGATTCACATCCAATCGCTGCCCAAACACCACTCGCCAAAATCGCCGAATAATCGGTAAATCTTCGCCATAGGCAATCCAGGGTTGCTCTTTCAGCCAGGCTGCCAAAGAGTCCAACGCTGCCACATCTAGGGATGAGTGGGGTCGATCGCGCGCGATCGCTGCTGGAACGGTGTGACCCGGCGGGCCGATTAACCAAAAATATTCTTCAAACAGTAATTGGTAAGCCACCTGGGGATGAATGATTTTTTGGGTGGCAATTACGCAGTCCAAATGATTGGCTAATAGGCGATCAATTAGGGCGGGTGCCAACCCAAATTGCACCGTGATCAAAGCGAGATCGCCCGGAGTAAATTGCGCCAACAGATATTCGCTAAAAAATTCCGGTGGCGTGCCCAAGCGAATGGGCCAGGGGCGATCGCTGGTGGCTTTGGCGGGAATAGCTTCGAGGGTTTCGATCGCCGCCACCACACGGGTGTAGAGGCGCTTGCCCGCTTCCGTGGGCACCATGCGGCGAGGTTGGCGCTCAAATAGCGTTGTGCCCAGGGTCGATTCCAGCCCGGCTAAATGCTGACTCACGGCAGGTTGCGTCAAATGCAACAGGGTGGCAGCCCCGGAAACCGTGCCCACGCGATAGATCTCCACAAAGCTGCGGTACCACTCCAAATTCACCATCAAAGCTGCCGATCGCTATGGTTTCATCAATAAGCCATAAATAAAATTATGGCAAATGCCAATATTTATGATTTGTATTTTAGATACGTTGCTTTTAGCATGAAGTAGACCGCATCCAAACCGTTTAGCCGGTCAACCGTTGCAGCAATTTCGCACGAGTTTGACATCGTGCTAGGTCTACAACATGGAGGTTCATCGTGACGATCGCTAACGTTGGTTTAATCAGCACCCTGGGCGCGATCGGTGGAGCATTAATCCTGGGCTCCCTGGGTGCTGAAGCACAAGTTTCGAGTCATTTTGGCTTTCATGATGCTGTGGCGAGCCGTCAAGAATTGAGTGCTCCTAAAGCGAGCGATCGCAAAGTTTTGATTGTGTTGACCAACCATGCTCAACTCGGAAATACGGGTCAACTCACGGGATTTTATCTGTCCGAAGCATCCCATCCCTACGCGGTTTTCACCCAAGCAGGCTATCAAGTGGACTTCGTGAGTCCGACGGGCAATGCTGCTCCGATCGACCCCAAAAGTCTGGATCTGAGCGATCCCTTAAACCGGCAATTTGTGGACAACGCAGCGGTGATGGCCAAGGTGCAAGATTCCCTGTCGCCTGCTGAAGTGAACCCCGGCGACTATCAAGCCATTTTCTTTGCGGGGGGTCATGGCGTGATGTGGGATTTGCCCAATGATTCAGCCATGGCGCAACTGACGGCCAAAATGTATGAACAAGGTGCCGTGGTGGGCGCTGTTTGCCATGGCCCGGCGGCCTTGGTGAATGTGAAACTTTCCAACGGCACTTATTTGGTGGCGGGCAAAACCGTGGCGGCGTTCACCAATGAGGAAGAAGAGGCCGTGGGGCAGAAGTGTTGAATGACAGATTCAGGTTATAAAAAAGGGGTAAGAAGATGTAATTCTTACCCCAAACAATCAAAAAGTAATACACCAATGTTACGCTCATTCTCTCAAATCGTCAAACCTATTCTC
>NZ_JACJQD010000021.1:0-36379 GCF_014696485.1 Limnothrix sp. FACHB-1083
AATCGTCGATTTTGCAGAACAGAGCTTCTAGACTGAGCATGACGGGGTTGGGTTGAGGGCTTTTTTGTTAATGCCTCAGCTTAACCAGCCCCGTCTTTCTTCCGCTCCCCTTATCCCGAACTGACGTTAACTTAGATGATGCTTTCATTGCTCTGAGATAGCCCTTCGATCGCACCGATTAGATCGAAGGGCTGATTGAGGAATCGTTTACGAAAATGAACTATTGCGGTACAACGCTCAGGAATTGATCGAAGGCTTTGACAGCCGCCAAATATTCATTGCCAGCGCGTTTGTAGTCAAACTGACCCGCAAATTCATCCATTGCCACCAGGTGCTTAAACAGATCCTTGGCGGCAGCTTCGGCGGTGGCGCGATCGCTGCCCTTCAGGCGGCGGCTGACTCGGCTCAACCGTTCGCGCAACTCGCCCAGAGGGCCGTGGATAAAGGTTTGGATTTCACGCCAGCGCTTGCCTTCGATGTAGCTTTCCAGTTCCGGCAGCCGATCGCGCATGTCTTGCACGCCGGGCACGAAAATTTCAATTTGCGATTTTTGGGTGCTGGAGTAGGTTTCTGCTTGGGCAACGGGGGCAAAGCCCAAGCCGGTGAGGGCGATCGCCGCCGCCATCACCAGGGCCAACAGGGCCGAACGAAGTCGAATCATGGGGTTCTCGTTAAAAAAAGTGCGGGAAAAATCGAATGAGGAACAGGCTTGTGAGCCATTCGTTGGATCACTGAATTGTAACGATATGTATCGACATCCCACCCGCCTGTCAAGTCGCCATTCGCCGGAGAAAGGGAATCAACGCCTCTGATACCTTTTCTGGCCAGTCCTCTTGGGCGTAGTGACCCGTTTCGCTCATCTCCACAAACTCGCAGTCGGCAATGGTTTTGGCGGCGGTCCTGGCGGCTTCCACGGGCAACCAAGGATCGCTCGTGCCCCAGGCCACCAGGGTTGGTTTTTCCCAGCGGGTCAGGCCTTCGGTAATTTCCTGCACAGTCTGTTTCAGTCGCAGGTTTTGCAACACCGCTAGCAGCGCCCGCCCCGCTCCGGAACTGGTCAGGAACGGCCGGCGATAGACATCCAAATCCGCATCATCCACTTGGTAGGGGCCGCCACCCTCCAACAGCCGATCGACCAGCAGCGGATCTTGGGTCATCATATCGCCCACCAGCGGAATCGCCATTTGGGAAATTTTCCAGGGCAGCTTGGCTTCGGGGAAAATCGGCCCGTTGATAATCGCCAGCCGCTCGACGCGATCGGGATGGCGCAAGGCGTACTGAATCCCCAGGGAGCCGAAAAACCCCTGGGCCACGATCGAGACGCGATCGAGATTCATCGCATCCAAAAACTGCTCCAGCAACCCAATCAGCGCATCGGGCGTGTAGGCAAAATCCAGCCGCTCGGGACGATCGGACGCACCAAAGCCGGGAAAGTCCGGGGCGATCGCCCGAAAGCCCTGTTCCGCCAAGGCGGGCAGCACTTTCCGCCAGCTATAGCCAAAGGCCACCAACCCATGGAGCAACAACACAGGCGGGCGATCGTTCGGCGACTCGGGCAGCACCTCGCGATAGACCCAGGTGTAGTCACCGGCTTTCACCGTTTGTTCTGGAATGCGTTTTGCCATCACGTCCTCATACAGCAAGTTGGGTTCCGTCTATCAAACACCAAACTCGGCTACCAAACCTTGCTTCAGCGGTCTGAGTTCTATAAAGTCAGGGTGTCGCATAATTGTGATGATGCTAAATAGATGAATTACCGGAATGGTTCTTGCTTTATAGAATCTTCAAGCAATAAGTGGTTTAATATCTAATTTTTGGATATATTAATTTGTGATCGCTTTATTCTTGTCTTTTGTTCTATGATGCATCTACGGTTTTGGGCTTCCTCTAGGATGATTTTAGGCTCATTCCTAGCACCCACGGCAATCCTGACTTTTCAAACATCTGCTTTAGCTGCAAGCTTTACGCTGCCGATTAATACGGGTATCTCCAACAAGGTTGGTGTTGCGCAGGGTGAAGTTGATCCGTTGTTTACCTGGAACTATACAGGGTCAGCTAGTGATCCCCGCTATGCTGCTTTTACGGAAGACTCCAACCCAGATGGAACTTGGATCATGCAAGGAGGAGTCACTAACTCCAACACAGCCTATGGAACAGATGTTCCTGAAAGTGTCCGCACTCAACCCTTTAAGGGTGTTGCATTCCTTTTTTCTGAATTTTTCCTACCGGCTGAAGCAACTAATATCCGGTTCGACGTTGGTTTAATTGCGGCTGATGATCGCGTTATTCTGTCTCTCAATAATCGAGAGTTGGGAGGTTTTGCCCTGCCACGCACTGGAGAATCTAGTGCAGCACCTTGGACAGGAAAAATGACGGATGGCGCTGGAACGAATGTTGATCGATCGTTTTTGCCTAACTCGCGTGATCTGTCATTTACTGACCCTAGTCTGTTTATCAAGGGCGGCACTAACCTCATCCGCTTGTGGGTCAATAATATTGGACTCAGTAATCTTTCGGAGGCTGCAATCCCTGTTACTCCCGAATACTCAAATGATCGGGCTTCTGTATATCTGAAGTCCTTCCTGCGCTACGACTTGCCCGATCCCACGCCCGAGCCAACACCTGAGCCAACGCCAACGCCAACACCAACACCTGAGCCAACGCCAACACCAACGCCAACACCAACACCTGAGCCAACGCCTGAGCCAACACCAACACCAACGCCTGAGCCAACACCAACACCAACGCCTGAGCCAACGCCAACACCAACACCTGACCTTGAAAAAACTCCAGAACCTTCTGCCCTACTAGGGCTGGCTGGTTTGGTCGCGCTGGGATTACGTCGCAAGCTGCGTTGAATGGAGTAAGCATCACTCGCCCGAGATTTCCAGCGCCATTCACTGCAACTGATTTGATGAGTAATCGCTCTGTATTTCAGCTAATAAGAGTTGAAGCTGACGGAGCGATTACTTTCGTTCTTATGGCAAAAAAAGTCTAATAATGCTGATAATTTTTCGTAGATGATCAGCATCAAGATGCAACCCGGAAATCATGGTTGACGATGACCAATTATCGATTTTTAGAACCATAGGAGTGAAGCAATTCTCTCTTGGCTTCCAGATTAACTGTAGATAAAAACAAGGCTTCTTAGTAAGGAGTGATGATTCTTGGAGCTTGATTTCAGAAATTTGGCTAAGAGGCGCTTCAATAGTCTTAGAAATCTTGAATAGGTATTGTTTGAAGATCGTGACTCGATCGCTGGTTTTGTCAAATGCGCAAGTAATCAGCATTGGGGTAGTCACTCCTTGAATCATTAAAAATAGTCCAGGGAGCAGAAACATTAAGCCACTCATTAATCCTTCAAGATAATCATCTTGAACAACGTTGAGTGTTTTGATTTGAGAATTTTGAATGAAGTTATTGATTTTATTGGCAATAATTTCTTGTTTGTAACTAACAATAATTCGATGGTTAACTAATTCTAGTTCGGGTGTTTTAGAAAAATATAGAACTACACCAACACCGCTGGTTCTGCGAACGGATGCACGCATCAAGGGTTCACGAATTATTAGGGTATTTTGTCCCAAGTAGCCATCAATTATTCGTTGACAGACCATTGATTTTGGATTAGTTGTCAATCGCTGACAATTAAGCGTAGTTCGATTGCTGACGGCCAGTCCCACAATCAAGCCGACGGTGACAAAAGGAAGCCCCAATAATCCTAAACCCAGCCAATTCCAATCTCGATCGTGCAACTGTAACCGATTAGGTGTTTGATCTACAATTTCGATCATGGCTAGGGATGATGAATTTTGGGGCTATCTTGAGTTGCGATCTCGATTCAGAATTACATCAGAAGTCATGAGGTTGATTGACGTGGTTTGGCAAGGCGATCGCAGTGCTGACTCCAAGCTGTGGGAGTAAACTGGGCACGCTCTGGCTCCCGATCGCTGTAATTTTCACCTAAAAAAAGATACTCACAGGCACTATCTATCCAGCAATTTTGGGAACCTAACTGCCAGTTAAACACACAAATTCCAGTTAGGGTTGCGCGCAAAAAATTCGCATTTTGTAACTGAGCATTGCTGAAGTTGGCTCCAGTTAAGTTGGCCGATCGAAAAAGAGTACCCGGTATTTGCTGCATCAGACGATGGAGCCAGAAAGCTGCAATGACTGCAATGAGTAATGGAGCGACAACCCCCATAACTGCCCATCCTGTGAACCCTGCCAAAAGCCCAAGAGTATTGCCAGTCAGCGTAAATGAAAGGCTAAATAGGCTGAATAGCAACCCCAGCATAATCAGAAGGCTGACGGCTGCCATATTGAGGATTAGCGTTAGGCCTGGCCAACGAACTTCAACAGCATTGCGAATTGATTGTGAAAATATCCAAAAGAGCAATGAGAAAAAACCTATTAATCGCTCAAATCCTACTTGATCAAGACCAAGGGCCGCCGCCAGATGAGCACAGGCAAAAGCAATGATAATTAGAACGATCGCCCCCAGGACTGCACAACCCAGTTTCCGTAGCAGTTGGCGACTGGTTTGGCCCGTGATGACCCCTGTAAAATTAGCATTGCTTAGGTCTGCATCGGAAAAGTCACATCCTCTGAGGTCTGAGTAACTGAAATCTGTATTAGCCAGGTTTTTGCCTCGAAAGGAAAAATTTTTCAGGTTTTGATTTCGATAGCTATTGACTGACTGGGGAGAATCTGACCAGACTTGATTTGATCTGGAATCATCGTAATTCATGATTTTGCCAATGGTCTAACTGCGGCAAGCTACAGAATCTTAGAAGGTTACTAGATGATCTGTGCTAGCCTGATCTCAGCATAGCCAATATTTTCAGAAAATGGCTAATTGTGTACTCCCATTCATTGAAATTAGTTTTTATTCATGTTCTGTTTATGAATTTTTCTTAAAAAGATCAAAATAAAAATCTCTATTTGAGTTCGACAAAGTGATCAATCATTGCGAAGTTGTTCAATGAAAGTGGGTGATATTTTGAGTGAACATCAATCGGATTACCAGGCTTCTAGTGCGATCGTCCTATTTGGCTTGCCAGAGCTATTGCAATGCTTTGTCAGTGGCTCAGAAGCCGATCAACTCTCCGCCGTAACCATTGCCATGCAGCGGGACTTAGAGGGAATTGCTTTAGTGGTTCGTGCTTTGAAATCGCCAAATTCATTAGTGCAACAAGCGGCGATCGAGCAACTCTTGGGTTGTACTGAAGCGATCGCATTGGAAGGCTTATGGCAGCATTTCCAATTACCTGACTTGAGCGATCGCGATCGCTATTACGAGTTGCAAAGCTTACTGGCCAAGCAACAATGGCAGGCGGCAGATAATTTAACGATTGCCCTAATGAAGGCGATCGCCGATCGATCTAATCTCTGGTTGCGAAAAAGTGATCTTCAGAATTTTCCGCAGAGTAGTTTGGTCGCGATTGATCGCCTCTGGCGGATCTACAGTCGCGATCGCTTTGGGTTTTCCATCCAAGCCCAATTATGGAATGCTTGCACAGCAGAAACCTGTAAGCCTTTCAATTATTCCCGCCAGGATTTATGTCACTGCTTTGGGGATGCTGTGGGCTGGCAAGTCGAAACCTATGATGGGTGGCATGTGCCGGACTACGACTTTAAGCGGCGAACTAAGATTCCCTACGATCTCAGCGCCCCGATCGGTCACTTACCCAGTACCTTTGCCCTCGGTGGGGGTGAGTCTCAATCCGAGTACGATCGCCCCGACACCGAATCAACAATGGGGTTTTATGGGTTTGGTCGCTACTACTACACCTGGAGCCAAGATTCGTTCTTTGGTCACGATTTCCTAAAAGACTGTTTGAAAAGTATCTTGCAGCCCTGGTCAAACCCCAATAGTCTTGGGGGGCAAGAGGCTTAAGACCTTTGTTTGCATTGATCGTTGGGGCAAGTGGTGTCTCAATTGTGGCTTTTCAAACATCGTCTCAGGTTCACAGTCTCCCGCGCGGGGGCCCAGCCGCCGGGTGGTAGGATAGCGGGGGTTTTGCGGACAGGGGTTCATGGCGGGCGCAATCGACAATTTGCGACTAGCAGCGGCAGTGATGGCCGCCCGGGCGATCGCCCTAGCCGTGCGGTTGCTGCGGCGCGGGGCCGGGAGTGTGTTGCCCGGCAGCATTGCCCGCAAGATTCAGCCCAATGCCTTGGCTCTGTTGGCAGCTCAAGTGAAACAGGGCGCGATTTTAGTGGCCGGAACCAACGGCAAAACCACCACGGCCCTGCTGCTGCGAAGCATTTTAGAAAACCAGGGCTATCGGGTGACCCACAACGCCACAGGGGCCAACCTGGAAAATGGTCTGACGGCGGCTTTGCTGGCGGATGCGAATTGGCTGGGGCGGCTCGATCGGGACTTTGCGATCTTGGAAGTGGATGAAAATGTCCTGCCCAAGGTGCTACCGCAAATTCGGCCGCGGATCTTGTTGGCGATGAATTTGTTTCGTGACCAGCTCGATCGCTACGGCGAGGTGGACACGATTGCTCGCCGCTGGGAACGGGCGATCGCCCCGCTCTCCCACACGATCGCCGTGTTGAGCGCCGATGACCCCACCCTCTGCCACTTTGGACAACAACTGGAAGCCCAGTGGGAAGATCTAGCCCGAGTTCGCTACTTTGGCCTCAGTGAACCGGAGCGCTTTTTACCGGAAATTCCCCACGCCGTTGATTCCATCTATTGCCCCAACTGTGGTCACTCTTTGACCTATGAGGGCGTTTATCTATCCCATTTGGGCGATTATCACTGCCCCAGTTGCGGTTTTGCGCGATCGCGCCCGTTGCTGAATAGCCGTGACTGGCCGCAATTATTGGTGGGCATCTATAACCAATACAACGCCATGGCCGCCGCCACTACCGCCCAAGCCCTGGGCATTGAGGAAGCACCCATTCAAGCGGCCATTCGCAATTTCCAAGCGGCTTTTGGCCGGGCAGAATCCCTGACGGTGCAGGGAAAATCGGTGCAAATTTTGCTCTCCAAAAACCCGGTGGGAACCAACGAAACCCTACGAACGGTGGTGGAACTGACGCGCGATCGACCCTTTCCGCCCACGGTGTTGCTGGTGCTGAACGATCGCACACCGGACGGAACCGATGTGTCTTGGATTTGGGATGCGGACACGGAAGGGCTGGTGGCGACGGGGGCCACGCTGGTGGTCAGTGGCGATCGAGCCTATGACATGGCCCTGCGGTTGGCCTACAGCGATCCCGATCGCCCCGCCGGGCCCGCCACCCTGTCGGTGGAAACCAACCTCAAGGCAGCGATCCAAAACGCCCTCGATCGACTGCCCGACGGCGAAACCCTCTACGTTCTGCCCACCTATTCCGCCATGCTGGAAGTTCGGGAAATTCTCACGGGTCGCGGCATTCTTTAAGACTTGAGAAAGTTAAGTCTTGAGAAAGTCTTTAGGGACTTCATCGTTTAGGAATTTTCGCTTCCATACAAATCGCGCTACAGACCGCGCCATCCATTGCGCCACAGATCGGGAGATCAAAGATCAGGAGACCACAGATCAGGAGACCACAGCGGTGAAAGGCAGCGTCCAAGATCAGGCGATCGCCCTGGCCCAACAAGCGAACCAAGCCCTGGCGGCAGCAGACTGGTCGATCGCCCTGGCAGGCTATCGGGCGGCCCTCCGGTTGGATCCAGCAATTCCCGGTGTTTATATCAACCTGGCGGCGGCCCTGAAGGGATTGGGCAAGATGGCCGCCGCTCGCCAGGCCTGCGCCCAAGCACTGCGTCTGGATCCGCACAGCGCCATCGGGGTGCGCAATTGGTTAGCCTTGTTGGATTGGGCCGATCGAACCCAGGCGATTCAAGCCTGCCACCATCTTTTGGATCAAATTCCTGAGTCCGCAGCCCTCTACGTAGCCGCTGCCCATCGGTTAAACAATCGGGATCAGTTTCCCGAGTTGATGGATTGGGTGCGATCGCGCCCCCTGCCTGATACTTGGCGCAATTTACCCTCCTTCGATCGCGCGGCGATCGGCTATTGGCAAGGACTCAAACATTACTTTGATGGAGATTTGGCCACGGCAGAAACTTGGTTGCAACAGGCGATCGCCGATGAGGTGACCTACCAACCGCCCCACATTCAACTCAGCCTGATCCTGGCGGAACAGCGCCGCTTAACGGAGGCACTAGCCGTTTTGGATGCCGCCTGTGCTCGCTGGCCGGATCATGGCACGTTGCGCCACAACCGGGCCCTCTGTTTGCTCACCCTGGGGCGCTGGGCGGAGGGGTTTTTGGAAAATGAGTGGCAGTGGCGATCGGGACAAATGACCAAGCAGGACTTGCCCGGTCAGGAATGGGACGGAACCCCAATTCCCGATCGCACGATTCTGATTTGGGCTGACCAAGGTTTTGGGGACTCACTGCAATGGGCCCGCTACCTTCAGTGGGTTGCCGATCGCTGCCAAACGGTGATTCTGCTGTGCCCGAAAGCGCTGGTGCGGGTGATGCGATCGGCTCCAGGGGCGGGATATGTCACCGATGGTGTTTGCGAAACCCTCCATTTCAACACCCATTTACCCCTGTCCAGTCTGCCCCGCTTGACCCAAACCACGGTCGATCGCGTCCCGGCTCCGATTCCTTACCTGTTTCCCACCGCCACCGAGCCGCTCCCACTGCCGAAACCGGTGTCGAAACCGGATCAACGCCGGGTCGGGATTGTTTGGGCCAGTGGATTTCGATCGGGCGATCGCCTAGAAGCCATCCACCGCCAAAAATCCAGCAGTCTCCCGGAGTTAGCGGCGGCCCTCAATTTGCCCGGTGTGCAGCTCTACAGCTTGCAGGTCGATCGCTCCGATGCGGATGTGGCCCACCTAGCTCAATTGGGAATCATTGACCTGGCTCCGCAGATCAAGGACTTTGCCGACACGGCCGCCTATTTGGCCCAGCTCGACCTGCTGATCACGGTGGACACGGCCATCTGTCATTTGGCCGGAGCGATGGGCAAACCGGTTTGGACGTTGCTCTGTTTTGCGGCCGATTGGCGCTGGCTGCTCGATCGCCCCGATACACCCTGGTATCCCACCATGCGGCTCTTTCGGCAGACCGAGCCTGGTGACTGGTCAGAACCCTTACAGCAGGTGCGATCGGCCCTGCTGGCCGAACAGTTCTAAAGCTTGGAGACTCTGAATTTTGGAGACTCCGCATCTGGGAAGCTCTCAATCTTGGCAACCATGCAATCCTCGCACAGCCATCTTTTGGCCCATTCTCCCGAGGCGATCGCCCAGCTTCAGGCCGGCTTGGCAGCCCAAGGGGCTGAGCAATGGTCAACTGCCCGTCATCACTACCAGCAAGGCATTCAGCAGGATCCCCATTGGGCGGGTCTGTACGTGAACCTTTGCGCCACCTATCGAGCCACCCAAGCCACTCAACCAGCGGAACGGGCCCTCGACTTGGCTTTGCACCTGGATCCACAACTGGGAATCGCCCATTACTACGCCGGACTGCTGGCGCTCGATCGGGGCGATCGGGAAACGGCCCTGCGATCATTGCAAACGGCCCTTGCCCAAGATCCGGAACTCCCTGAAACCTATCCCACCCTTGGAGAAGTTTGGACAGAGCAAGCAGGCCTAGAACCTTGGCTCGCCTGGTTACGCCAACACCCACTCCCGAAAACCATTCAGCAACTGGCCCCCAAACAACAGGCCGCGATCGCCTTTTGGCAAGGACTGGCCTGGAATGACACTGATCCTGGACAGGCAGAACAATGCTTTCGGCAAGCCCTCGCCCGTGATCCCGAATTGGGCAATGCTGCCGCTCAACTGGGGCAACTCCTCGCTCACGACAACCGTTTTGAAGAAGCCTTGGCTATCACAGAACAGGCCTTGATGCGTCTACCGGAAGATCCGCACCTGCGACTCAACCATGCCCTTTGCTTACTCGCCCTAGGGCGATGGGATGAGGGTTGGCGGGCCTACGAATGGCGGCGGTATTCGGATCAAAATCCTTGGGTGCAAGCGGCGGGCCCCGAGTGGGATGGGCAGCCCTTAAAGGGCACGTTGCTGGTGCTGACGGAACAGGGCTTGGGGGATACGCTGCAATTTAGCCGCTATCTGGCTTGGGCCCGGCAACGGTGCGATCGGGTGGTGCTTTGGTGTCCCCGATCGCTGGTGCGGCTCATGGAAACGGTGGCCGGGGTTGATCAGGTCTTCGCGGGTGATGATTGCCGCATTCCTTACCGTGCCCATGTGTCGCTGTTGAGCTTGCCTCGGTTGGCGAGAACCACCGTTGAGCAAATTCCCGCCCCGATTCCTTACCTGCGGCCGATCGCCCCGTTGGCGAATCAGCGCCCGCTCCCGCGCAAAACCTCCCAAGCCTTGGCGGTGGGGATTGTGTGGCAAAGCGGCCCGCACATGAAAGACGCGGCCCGCAAGTGTATGGCACTGGATCCTTTGGCGATCGCCCTGCAATGTCCCGGTGTACAGCTCTACAGCTTCCAGGTCGATCGCTCCGAGGCCGAAGCCGAGCGTCTGGCGGCCCAGGGAATTGTTGACCTCGCGCCCCAAATCAAGGATTTTGCCGACACGGCGGCCGATCTGGCGCAAATCGATTTGCTCGTCACGGTTGATACGGCCATTTGCCACCTGGCCGGAGCCATGGGTAAACCGGTTTGGACGCTGCTGCCCTATGCGGCCGATTGGCGCTGGTTACGCGATCGCCCCGATACGCCCTGGTATCCCACCATGCGTCTGTTTCGGCAGTCGCGGCCCGGCAGTTGGGCGGAACCCCTCGATCGGGTGCGATCGGCGCTGGAGGGTTGGGTGCGATCGGGCGCTGAACCCTCTCGATCGAACCCAGCATCTCGCCAATCGCGATAGACTGGCTCCGATTCTTCCGCAACCTTGCCCAGGTTTTCTGCCCGTGAGTCTTTCCGCCTTGCCCACCCTCTCTGAACCCCTGGTGATTGGCTGGCTCTATCCCAAGCTAATGAGCACCTATGGCGATCGGGGGAATGTGACCTGTTTGCAGCGGCGCTGTGAATGGCGCGGCATCCCGGTGCGAATTCAAGCGCTCGATCGAGACACAGACCCCAGCCAGTTCACCCAGGTGGACTTGATTGTGGGCGGCGGCGCACAGGATCGCCAGCAGGAAATCGTGATGCGAGATCTGCAAGGGGCCAAGGCCGCAGCCCTGAAAGGGGCGATCGAGGCCGGCGTGCCCGGCGTGTTCACCTGTGGCGCACCGCAGTTGCTCGGCCATTACTACGAACCCGGTTTAGGTCAGCGCATCCAAGGGCTGGGCGTGTTGGATTTGGTGACTGTGCATCCGGGCCCCGACGCGCCTCGCTGCATCGGCAATCTGGTGCTGGAGGTGACCGCCGAACGGCTGGCGCGGGAGTTGCGGCTGATGTTGGGAGATGTGCCTTACCTGATCGGTTTTGAAAACCACGGGGGCCGCACCAAGCTGGGATCAGTGGAGCCGCTGGCCCGGGTGGTGCGCGGCTTGGGCAATAACGGCGAAGACCAAACCGAAGGCGCATTTCACTGCAATGCGATCGCCACCTATTCCCATGGGCCCCTGTTGCCGAAAAATCCCTTTTTGGCTGATTGGATGATCCAAACGGCGATCGCCCGGCGAACAGGAGAACCCTGTGCATTGAACCGCCTGGACGACTCTCTGGCCGATCGGGCGCGATCGGTCATGCTCCAGCGCCTCAGTGTGGGGTAGGGGTAAATCGTCGCAAATTTTCCGCGTTAAACCGTCTCTTTCGCAAGGCTCCATTTCAGGATTGAAAACCCCAACCGCCAATCGACAGGGGCAATCATCCACTTTTTCAATCAATCGGTTCAAAAATGCTGGGAAATGGGCTGAAGCGACGAATGGCCGGCTCATGGGGCCATCGTCAGCTTCCGGATTTAAAGATGGGGAGTGATGGCCAGCACTGTCTTCCTTGCAATCTTGCGTTACAAGTAAGAGAGTCAGGGGGCAATGACCTGGTGGATCGCTGGTAAATCACTGGTAAATCATGGGTCGGTGGCAAGGTTCATGGTTGACAGATTTCGTGACCCATCACGGTCACAATGACCTCAGGCAGGGGAAGATGTCAACTTCGCTAGTCTCTGATATCGCGATCGCCCACCTTCAACCTGGCGTGATTGCAATTGCCCCCTCAATTGAGCCTTAGCGCCGCCCTTCGGGTGGGTTTAGCTCTCTCAAAATTGCTCAATGGCAGTGGATTTGCTGCATTGCTTCACTCGTTAGGAGGTTTTCATGGCCCCTTCACTCGCGTCTTCGACTGCTTCCTTACCCGATCGCGCTGCCGTTTGGGAAAGCTTGGTGCAAGCGATCGCCTCTAGCTCCGGTTTTGAACGCTGGCTGGAACAACAACCCAGCACGCCCAATCAACCCACGGTCACGGATTTGCTGGTGCGTCGCTATCTGCGTGAGACCTTGGAAACCCTTGCTTACTAGGTCTAGCTCAGGTTTTTTCCAGGTTTTTTTCCCAGGATTCAACGTTTCCAGAATTGAACGTTTCCAGAATTAAACGATCGCTTCCAGCGTAGTTGATTCAAATAGGCTCAAGTAAGCACCCGAGAGACCAACCCAACAGGGGAATCTCTCGGGTGCTTTGGTTTGGGTAGCTCGTTAGGACGGGGCATCAGGGCGATCGCTCGGCTGTGCCTAGCGTTGTTTCGATCGCGTGGCTACGGAATTGGAGGACGGCCGCACGATCGACCATTCATCCACCGCCGCCATTGGATCGATCGCCTCGGCATCTTCTTCCAGCAGGAGTTCTTCTTCCAACAGCTCAAAGGGCGAATCGGCACTGTCAATGGCAACACCAATTAAGCGAATGGTACTGGTTTCCTCATCGGTCAACTCATCCAGCCGCTGAGTGAAGGCGGTTTTGTCGGTGTGGCCAGGGCGAGCCACCAGGATCAGCCCGTCCGTTTGGGACTCCAACAGCAAGGCATCGTTGGCATTGTTGAGGGTCGTTGCTTCCACAATCACGTAATCAAAGCGACTGCGGGCATCCAACAGGAGTTGCCGAATTTCGCTAGATTCCAAAATCGCCGCGCAATCATTCTGGGGGCCGGGACTGGGGGCAATGTAGAGATTTTCCACCTCGGGAACCATCCGCGCACAGTTGTTCAAACTGCTGTAGTAGTGGAACGGTTCACGAACCGCATCCGGATCCGGAGCCACGCGCAGGGCCTTGGCAGCGGAGGGAGCGCGCAAGTCCAGTTCAATCAACAGGGTGCGTTTACCCGATCGCGCCGCTGCGATCGCTAAGTTATAGGCCACCACCGATTTTCCTTCGCCCACGTCCACACTGCTCATCAACAGCACTTTCAGGCTGCTATCCAGGCGGCGCAAGTTGCTGCGGAATTGTTCATAGGCTTCCCCTGGGGGCGAGGGTTCCACCAACACCGGCAACAGGCCCGGCGCACGGGCAGCCAATTCCGGCAAAATGCCCAGCAGTTTGATATCCCGCTCGGCCAAGGCGCTGCGAATTTCGCTGTCGGCCTGGTAGCGGCGATCGAGCATTCCCAACACCAACAACAACGCCCCGCTCAAGACCAAACCGCCCGCAAACCCGGCCGGCAGGGTCAAGCGCATGGAGAGCTTTTGTGCAATTTCCTCGGAGCGGATGGCGGCCGGTTGGGCGATCGTTAGGCTGCTGACGGTTTCCGCTTCAGCCGCTTCCGAATCGACTAATTTGGCCTGCATTCGATCGTAGAGCGCTTTTTTCAAGGCCACCTGCTGAGCCAGGCGATCGCGCTCTAGCTGTTTGTTGGGCACGCCTGCATATTCCTGACGCAGTTCCCGTTCCGCCTTCAAGGACAGGGTGAGTTGGCGTTGCAGGGTTTCCTGCTGGGTTTTCAGGGAAACCAAACTGTTAGCTAACTGTTGCCGTGCCGGATCCAGGCTGCTGCTCGATCGAATGCGATTGGTGGCCGCCAGCGGTTTTGCCCCCGCCATGCTGCCGCCAACCACCTCTTGGGCCCGACGATTCAACAGGGTCTCTAGGGACTGTTGCCGCTGCATCAACAATTGCATTTGGGGATGCTCCGGCCGCAGGCGTTGGCTTTGGAGCAGCCGTTCCGCCTCCACCTGCTGAAGCTGCACCCGCAACTGAGCCAGCATCGGATCGGAACTGAGGGCCGAAGACACATAGGCATCGTCCACCGACAGGCCCAGCCGCTGTTCCAGGGAGCGCACCTGGGCGGTCACGCCTTCCAGTTGCAGTTGCAGTTGGCGCTGCTGATTCCCGATCGTGGCGATCGACTCAATCAGGGCCCCATTTTGGGCCGCCAAAATCGCCGCCCCTTCCACCCGATCGTATCGTTCCAAATTGCGCTCCGCCGCCCGCAGTTCTCCAATCACCTGCGGCAGCCGGGCCCGAATCGCGTCAATAATTCCCTTCACCCGCGCAGCATTCAGTTGACGGCTTTTCTCCACCATCAACTTCATGAGGGTGTTTGTAATCTTTTCGCCCCGCTCCCCTTTCTCATCCGTGAAGCGCACTTCCAAGGTTGGCGGGCCGCTTTCTTTTTTCTTTTCTTTTTCGTCACCAGCGTTGGGATCGCGCACCCGCAGGCTTTTGAGCAACAACTCCGGATCCATCCGAAATTCCTTGGCCACGGGCGCGATGATGTCCGGCGCGGTCAAAATATCTGGCGAGAGGGTTTGCCCTTGCTCCACAATCGCCGCTCCCGTTTCCGAAAACGACACCCCCGCCCGTTGGTATGACAGAACTCCCAAAATGCTATAGCGCGGGGGCGGCACGGGTAACAACGACAGTCCCGCACCAACGCCGGCCCCCAAAATTGGGCCCACGGGCAGGATCCACAAATAGCGCTTGAGGGCTAGGGAAAACCGCTTAACCAGGGGCGAGGCCATGATTCAGGAATGAGCAAAGGGTGATCCAACGATAGCAAACCTATTCAAGGGCGACGAAAACAGATCAGGGACGACGAAAACAGATCAAGAACTGGTTTGGGCTAATGGCAGCCGATCGCTGGGCCTTGATTCATTGGTCGATCGCTCGTTCCACAGCCGATCGACCGCACCCGATCGACTGGATCGACTGGGCCGCTAGGCGTTAGCCAATCGGTTTGATAATCAGCCCAAAAGTCCAAAGCTAGCCGGAACTTCCCGCCGCTCCGTACAATACTTGTTTAGATTTCAGTTGCTTAGGTTTCGAGACCCGCAAGAACCCCCACATTGCCGATCGCCCGTTGTGGGTCATGTCCCGGCGGTGGTGGTTGAACCTAGGCAACCCGATCGCCCCGCTATTTTCTGCACCATATTTGCTGAACCATCATGGCTGACAATCCGGAAGTGAAAGCGGAAGTACAAGCGAAGGCCCCCGCTGCGGCCCCAAAAGCTGCCCCAGCCAAAGAAAAAGCCCCCAAACCGGAAGACAAGCCCTTTGGCGAATTTATTGAAACCGAATATTTGCCGGCCCTGCAAAAGGCCCTGGTCGATCGCGGTGTGGCCGGCTTGGCGTTGCAGTTTGTGAATGCCACCGTTCCCATCAAAGGGCTGGAAGACAACCAGTGCTCTCAGGTGATTGGTAGTTGGGGCGATCGGGAATTTCGGGTTTATTTCCCCAAGGATGACATCAACGCCACCAAGGGATTTTCCTACACAGAAAAAGGCGGCCCCCACAGCACCCTCGAACCCTTCTTGATCGATGAGCGGAAGGCGAGCTTAGACCTGTTGGTGAATGCCGTGGCCCTCCGGTTGCGGGCCCAAAAGTGGATCGAACGCAACTAGGCTAACTTCGGCGCTTTGCATGGCTCCGACATCCCGATCGCCCAACCTTGGCTCGGGAATGGGATCCAATCCAGTCCTTTGCGATCAGGGATTTTAAATCATCTCTGATCCATTGGGCTGGGGATGCCGCTGTGCGCTGGTTCGGTTCCTGGATCGAGCCAAGGAACAGCCCAACCAAAACTCAGGTGCTCGACTTGCTGAGGCTCGGCTTGCTGAGGCCCGGTCTATCTCGTCAGAAACTCAGTCTGACTGACCCAACCGGTTTTAGCGGGATCGCGAGAATCCCGAAACTCAAAACTGCAAAAGTTCTTAGAACCAGAGCTTTTTAGCGTATTGTTTTCTTGAAACGGGCGAGGAGGGATTCGAACCCCCGACACCGTGATCCGTAGTCACGTGCTCTATCCACTGAGCTACACGCCCTAGCTCGACGGCGGTTAACCGTTTAGCGCCGAACAATCATAGCACAGGTTATCCGGAGCATGACAAGTCTCGACCAAAATTTTTTGGAGCGAGGGCCAAACCCAGCCACTGCCGTTGATTTGGCCGCTGGGGGGGGCGATCGAGCCGTGGCCGCCCCTTCGCTCACCCACCTGGACGGCAGCGGTGAAGCCAGAATGGTGGACATTTCCGCCAAGACGGCCACCACGCGGGAAGCCCTGGCCGAAGCGCGTGTCCGAATGCTGCCCGCCACCCTCGCGGCGATCGAGTCTGGCAATGCCCCCAAAGGAGACGTGCTGGGGACGGCTCGCATTGCCGGAATCATGGCCGCAAAACAAACGGCTAACCTCATTCCCCTTTGTCATCCCTTGCCCCTGAGCAAGGTGCAGGTCACCCTCACGCCCGATCGCGCCCTTCCGGGCTACATCATCCAAGCCAACGTGAAAACCAAAGCCGAAACGGGCGTAGAGATGGAAGCGCTCACGGCCGCATCGGTAGCCGCCTTGACCCTTTACGACATGGCAAAGGCGCTAGAAAAGTCAATGCAAATTGAGGCCGTGCGGCTGATTACCAAAACCGGCGGCAAATCTGGCGACTACCAGGCCCCCGATCGCCCTTGAGACAACAGCAGCCATTTGCTATGGTCTGTGCAACCCTGTGCAAATTTCTGTTGCTAATGGTTGACAAACACTCACCGATCGCAATGAATACCCCTTTTGATCAAGCGTTTTTGACCAGCTCCCTTGAAACGTCCTCCTGAAAATTAACCCCGAGAATTAGCCCTGAAAACTAACCCCAAGAATTAACTCCAAGAATCAGCCCCGAGAATTAACCCCGAAAAACTGAGAATTCCCCTCGGAAACCAACCATTGAAAGCCCCCTGCTAATAGCCCCTTGTTAAACGCTTTTGGTAACCCTAACCCAGTTACTGTGCAGGTCTCAGCCATTCCGCAGGTGCTCCTGAAGGTGAATGGTGGCCGCTGGCACTGGGCGCGCGATCGCCCAAGTTTCGGCCCCCAAACGGCTCTCGGTGGCTCCCCAGGCTAAGTGGCCGTTTGCTGTTTTTGTCTGCGCCCTTTTGTTCGTCACCGCTGTTTTTCGACTGTTGTTTTCGACCACTGTTTTCGACTGTTGTTTTAAAAGATCGCCCTATGATTCCTACCATTGCCCAAGATCAAGTCGATCGGATTGTTCACAACCATCATCACAATCCCTTTGAAGTCCTTGGCCCCCACCTGGTGCTTCAGCAAGATGGTGAAACAACCTGGGCAATTCGGGCCTATTTGCCCAGCGCCAGCGCCGCTTGGGCGATCTTTCCCGAAGAACGTCTTGAAGTGCCGATGGTCTCTGTGCATCACCCGCACTTTTTTGAGTGCACCATCACCCGTCACGAAATCGCCAACTACCAACTGCGGATCCAAGAAGGGGAGCATGAGCGGGTGCTCTATGACCCCTACGCTTTTCGATCGCCCCTGGTCACCGATTTTGACGTTCACCTTTTTTGCGAAGGCAATCACCACCGCATTTACGAGAAACTGGGGGCCCACCTCACGGAAATTGAAGGAGTCAGCGGCGTTTACTTCGCCGTTTGGGCCCCCAACGCGCGTAATGTTTCCGTCTTGGGCGATTTCAACTACTGGGACGGCCGCAAGCACCAAATGCGGAAAATGGACGGCGGCGTTTGGGATTTGTTCATCCCCGGCGTGAAAGCAGGAGATCCCTACAAATTCGAGATCAAAAACTGGGAAGGGCACATTTACGAAAAGAGCGATCCCTACGGATTCCAGCAGGAAGTGCGCCCCAAAACCGCCTCGATCGTGGCCAACCTGGATCACTACCAGTGGAGCGACAACGATTGGATGGACAAGCGCCGCCACACCGCGCCCCTAGAACAGCCGGTTTCGGTTTATGAAGTCCATCTCGGCTCCTGGTTGCATGAAAACTTTGCATTTCCCGGAACCCACTACGACGGCACGCCGGCCGAATCGGTTTCGGTGGCGGAACTGAAGCCCGGCACTCGATTTTTGACCTATAAAGAACTGGCCGATCGCCTGATTCCCTACGTCAAAGAGATGGGCTTCACCCATGTGGAATTGTTGCCCGTAGCAGAGCACCCCTTTGATGGATCTTGGGGTTACCAAGTCATTGGTTATTACGCCGTCACCTCGCGTTATGGCACGCCTCAAGACTTCATGTATTTTGTCGATCAATGCCACCAAAACGGCATTGGTGTGATTGTGGATTGGGTGCCCGGTCACTTCCCGAAAGATGGCCATGGTTTGGCAGGGTTTGACGGCACTTGCCTTTATGAACATGCCGATCCCCGCAAGGGCGAACACAAGGAATGGGGCACTTTAATCTTCAACTATGGCCGCAATGAAGTGCGGAATTTCTTAGTTGCTAATGCCCTTTTCTGGTTCGACAAATATCACATTGATGGAATCCGCGTGGATGCGGTGGCCTCAATGTTGTATCTGGATTACTGCCGCGAGAATGGGGAATGGTTGCCCAACCAATATGGTGGTCGAGAAAACATTGAAGCGGCTGATTTTCTGCGGCAAACCAACCATCTGTTGTTCAGCTACTATCCCGGCGTACTCTCGATCGCAGAAGAGTCCACTGCTTGGCCGATGGTTTCTTGGCCAACCTATGTGGGAGGCTTGGGCTTCAATTTGAAGTGGAACATGGGCTGGATGCACGACATCCTCGACTATTTCTCGATGGATCCCTGGTTCCGCCAATTCCACCAAAACAACGTCACCTTCAGCATTTGGTACGCCTTTAGCGAGAATTTCATGCTGGCTCTGTCCCACGATGAAATTGTCCATGGCAAGAGCAATATGCTCGGAAAAGTACCCGGTGATGAGTGGCAAAAATTCGCCAACTTGCGCTGTCTTTATGCCTACATGTTCACGCACCCGGGCAAGAAAACGCTCTTCATGAGCATGGAGTTTGGCCAATGGAGTGAGTGGAATGTTTGGGGTGATTTGGAGTGGCATTTGCTGCAATACGAACCCCATCAGAAGCTGAAGCAGTTTGTGACTGATTTGAATCAGCTTTATCGCAACGAGCCTTGCCTTTATACCCAAGATTGCCGTCAGGAAGGGTTTGAGTGGATTGATTGCAGCGACAACAACCACAGTGTGGTTTCATTTGTGCGCTGGGATAAGGATTACAAGGATTTTGTGGTGGTGGTTTGTAATTTCACGCCGCAACCCCATTCCCATTACCGCGTGGGGGTTCCCAAGTTGGGCTTCTATCGCGAAGTGCTCAATAGCGATTCGCGCAAATATGGCGGCAGCAACATGGGCAATTTAGGGGGCAAATGGGCGGAGGAATGGTGGTTCCACGATCGCCCCTACTCGATCGACCTCTGCTTGCCTCCGTTGGGCGTGTTGGTGCTCAAGTTGGATCATGCGGCCACGGCCGCAGCCAGCGCCGAGGGTGACTTTTAGCGAATCTCCCAAGTCACGGTCTAGGGGGGGTGTAGGGGTTTTTGAGGCAACTTCCGGGCGGCTTTGGGCTTCCCGGCCGCTGTGAACCCGGGGGCGATCGCAATCGAGCGATCGTCCCCTTGCACTCCGGTCTGAGCGTGATATTCTAGAGAGCTGCTGTCTGTACTTAGCAACACCCAAGCAAATTCGTCATGCCCCTGCAACAAGAGCGCAAACAAACCGTCATCAATGACTTCCAAACCCACGGCACCGATACCGGCTCGGCGGATGTGCAAGTGGCGTTGTTGACGGCGCGCGTCGAGCAACTCAGCGAACACCTGAAAAAGAACAAGAAAGATCACGCCTCTCGTCGTGGTCTGCTGCAAATCATTGGTCGCCGTAAGCGCCTGCTGGCTTACATCCTGAAGCAGGATCGTGAGCGTTACCAAGCGCTGATCAAGAAACTCGGCATTCGCGGTTAGGGAGCGCTATCCATCGTGTCAGGCGAGCCTCCCTCTCCATCGCCGCGCGATCGCTTGCCCTTTGAACCGGGAAAACGCCGCAAGGCCAAGGCTGAATCTGAGCCAACTCCTGCGACGACACCGGCTCCGCGCAAGCTGAACCCGCTGCCTCCCTCCACCAAAGCCAAGCCAGCCAAAACCACCCAGCCGGACTCCGCTCCCAAACGGGTCTACACGCGATCGGAAATGGCAATTCCCGATTCGGTGAGTAAGCGCATGGCCAAACGGATGGTGGTGTTTTGTGGTGTCCCGACGGTCTTGAGCTTTGCCAGCTTCATCGGGGCCTACTTTGTCAACACGCGAACAGAAGTCCATTTACCCAACGTGCTGGTTTTCTCGTCCAGTTTGGGATTCTTGGTGCTGGGGGTATTGGGACTGAGCTATGGGGTGTTGTCTTCGTCATGGGATGAAACAGCGCCAGGCAGCTTGTGGGGAATCGGGGAGTTTCGGGTGAACTTTGGCCGCATGGTTGAAGGTTGGCGAGCAGCCCAGTCAGCCCGAAACCAAGAAAAATCTTAATTACACTAGAGAGGACGAACGGGGCTGCCAGGATACCTGGCGGCTCCGCGCGCTTTAGGGATGTGGAATCCAATCCGTGACGGGTTAGCGGGGGCAAGGGTGTCAGGAACGCAGGTGGTGTTATCAGTTCGACGGCGGGGCTTGGGCAAGCGCGTGGGGGGCCTGGCGGCGTTTCGATCGCAGCTTTGGTCTGCCAGCTAGCCTGGTTACACTCCTAAAACGCTCAAAATCCCATCAACAGAGGCTTCAATCATGATCATTGTGATGCGTGCGGGCGCACCCGCTGAAGAGATCGATCGCGTTGCGGACGAGTTCAAGAGCTGGGGCTTGGATCCCGAAAAAATCGTCGGGAAACATAAGGTGGTGCTGGGTCTGGTGGGCGACACGGCCAGCATGGATCCCGAACGGATGGAAGAAATTAGCCCCTGGATTGAACAGGTGCTGCGGGTGGAACAGCCGTTCAAGCGGGCCAGCCGGGAATATCGCCACGGGGAAGCCAGCGAGGTTACGATTCCTACCCCCAACGGCCCGGTAACGATTGGCGAAAACCACCCGATCGCGGTGGTGGCGGGCCCTTGCTCCGTGGAAAACGAGGAAATGATTGTGGAAACGGCCCTGCGAGTCAAGGCAGCCGGGGCCCAATTCCTGCGGGGTGGGGCCTTCAAGCCTCGGACTTCGCCCTATGCGTTCCAGGGCCATGGTGAAAGTGCTTTGGAACTGTTGGCAGCGGCTCGGGATGCGTCCGGATTGGGGATCATCACGGAGGTGATGGACACGGCCGACATCGAAAAGATCTACGAAGTGGCGGATGTGCTGCAAGTGGGGGCCCGCAATATGCAGAACTTCTCGCTGCTGAAGCAGATTGGGGCCCAAGATAAGCCGGTGCTGCTGAAGCGGGGGATGTCTGCCACGATCGAGGAATGGTTGATGGCCGCGGAATACATTATGGCGGCGGGCAACCCGAATGTGATCCTCTGCGAGCGCGGCATTCGCACGTTCGATCGCCAATACACCCGCAACCATCTGGATCTGGCCGCTGTGCCGGTGCTGCGCCGCCTCACCCACTTGCCAATCATGGTGGATCCTAGCCACGGCACGGGCTGGGCCCACTTCGTACCCACGATGGCCAAGGGATCGATGGCTGTGGGCTGTGATTCGCTGATGATTGAAGTCCACCCAAATCCGAAGAAAGCCCTGTCGGATGGGCCCCAATCCCTGACTCCGGATCAGTTCGATGCGTTGATGGTGGAGTTGGCGGAATTTGGTCGGGCCCTGAAGCGGTGGCCGACTCCGGCGGCTGTGCCTGCGTTGGTGTAGCTAACCGTTGCCATGTGATGAATCGGGCCGGGCGGTGATTTGGGTTCAACCGAGTCCAGCCCGATCGGGTTCAATCCCGTTGAATCGGGTGTGATGAACTCTTTGCCTGAAATTCAGTTGTGAAGTGATGGGGCGATCTGTTCGATCGCCCCATTCCTCTTAGGGATGGAATCTTGGGGATCCGCAAGCGACTGGAACCGAGATCCCACCGTGAATTTCGGAGGCGATCGAGGCGATCGCAACAATCCAGCCCAGACCACCCCATGTAAGTTGTTCAGGCTATTCCAGGGCGATCGCCCGTTGATAGGCTTGCACTTGCAGATCGATCCCCGTGATGGCAGTTCCCACAACCACGGCAAAGGCTCCCCGATCGATCGCAGCCCGGGCCATGGCCGGCGAGGCAATGCCCCCTTCACAAATGCAAGGCACTGTCAAGCGCGTGACCATTTGCGTTAACAGATCCCATCCCGGCGGGGTCTGGTCTTGGGTCGCTTCCGTGTAGCCATACAGCGTTGTGCCCACCAAGTCAGCTCCCGCTTGGGCGGCGACTTCGGCCGCTTCCCAGGTGTCAACGTCGGCCATTACTGGTTTCCCCAATTCCTGATGGATGCGATCGATCAGTTGGGCGGCGGTGTCCCCTTCGGGACGCGATCGCAGGGTGGCATCAATGGCGATGATGTCGGCTCCGGCGGCGGCGATCGCGGCGGCATCGGCAAAGCGTGGCGTGATGTAAACCGAGGAGCCGGGTAACACCTGCTTCCAAAGGCCAATAATTGGTACATCGGCCCCCAAGCGCGATCGGGTTGCCATCACATGCTCGGGACTGTCTAAACGGATACCCACCGCCCCCCGCAACACAGCCGCTTGGGCCATGGTGGCAATGATCTGAGGATCCCGCAGGGGGGAATCGATCGGGGCCTGGCAAGACACGACCAAACCACCACGCAATTGTGTTATCACCGGCTCAACCCCTAACATGAACATTATCAATCGTTGAAACAGTTGAAACAATAGACGAACTAGCCGACTGAACCGGCCGGCCGCCTCGAACCGAAATCTTCGGTTGCTGGGCGCACCAGCCCCAAGGCAACCTAACCCAAGCTAGGGGTGATGGCTGTGAAATTCCGTTGCACGAACAAGCGCCCCTCCGAGATCCCACGTAAAATGCCCACGTAGAATGAAGCTAATTTTCTGTTTGGATTGCCCCCAAGGGCCACAGAATACCTTAGCCAGCCTACGGGGGTTGGCCACGCTCCCCCCTGCTCCAAGCTGCCCTCAACGCGCTTTTGGGATGGAAACAATCCTGTGAATTCCCCCGATGCCACCACTGCTCTCCAGCCTGCTGCCCTGGAATCCTACACCTTGGCCCTAGGGCTTTGTCGATCGGGGCAATGGACAGAGGCGATCGAGCTGTTTGGCCAGGCGATTAGCCTCGCTCCCAATTGCAGTGCCCTGTGGAATGACTGCGGCAATGCCCTGGCTCGCACCGGCTGCCTTCAGGATGCCATCACCTATTACGATCGGGCGTTGGTACTGGAGCCGCAAAATCCCCACTATTGGTATAACCGGGGCACGGCCCTTGATGGCGCTGGGCAATTGGAGGGAGCCTTAGCCAGTTATCAAAAGGCGCTGAACTTTGCACCGCTCGATCATCGTCTTTGGAATAATTTGGGCGTAACCCACTTCCGGCTGGGCCATTGGGAAGCGGCCGCCCATAACTATAGTCGGTCGATCGAACTGAATCCCACCTGTCCCCGCGCCTGGCACAATCGCGGCGTGGTTTTACGCAAGCTCAATCGAGACAGCGAGGCGCTCACCTGCTATGAGCGATCGCTGGAATTGGAACCCGCCAGCGCCGCCACTTGGTATCAGCGCGGGATCGTCCTAGACAATCTCAAGCGCCACGATGAAGCCATTGCCAGCTATGACAAGGCCCTCGGCTTGCGGGATGGCGACCACAATATTTGGCATAATCGCGCGATTTCCCTGCGTTGGGCAGGTGATTTGGCAGGGGCCCTCGAAAGCTACCAAAAAGCCATTACCTTTGACGCGGCCGATGCGGATACCTGGTACTATCGCGGCCGCCTGATGCGGCAGTTGGGGCGCATTCGGGAGGCGATCGCCAGCTATGACCTCTCCTTGACCCTGAACCCTGAACAACCTAATGCTTGGTACGATCGGGGCAATGCCCTCTTCTCGATCGGGCAATTACAAGCGGCGATTAAAAGCTACGACGAAACGATCAAGCGCGATCCCACCAAGCCCACCCCTTGGTATAACCGCGGACTGGCACAGCTCCGGCTGCGGCAACCGGAAGCGGCCCTGATGAGCTACTTGAAGGCAGCCGAACGCGGCCTATCGTTACCGGAGTTGCAATTTTGCCAGGCCTGTTGCTACCTGCTGCAAACCCAGCGATCGGATTGCAGTGACTGGGAACGCCAAACGGCCCTCGATCGCGCCGCCAGTTGTTTGCAGGCGGCAATTGCGGCCAACCCCGATCGCTACGGTTCCTTCGCCACCGCCCACCAGCTATTTGAGCCGGTCAAGCCCGATGCCAATGGCCGAATTAAGCCCCTGAAAGGCTCATCGGTATCCTAGGGATTTAGGGATCTAGGTGGTCAATCCGATCGCCCGCTGCCAGTTGCACCACGATCGGCTGGCCACCTTCCGTATGGTGTCGATCGGCCCATTCCCGCAGCACCCGATCCAAATCCGCCATCGCTTCTCCCAGGCGATCGGGCGCAATATCCAACTCCTCGATCGCCCGCATGGCCTGTTGTTTCTCCGGATTCGCCGCCCATTCCCGCAGCAATCGGAAATAGGTCGCCGTATCCTCCACCGCCGTGTAGCTGCGGGCCTCGGAATCCTTCGGAGTCCAGTAGGAAGCTCGCACCAAGGCATAGAACGGCATTCCCCAAGGCGAGTCCAGCCGCGACACCGTTCCCGAGTGCAACAATCGCCGCTTGATATGTTCCGTCAGGGCTTCGCTCAGGGGCATTTGCTGTTCGATCGGGAATGGCTCCTGCGATCGGCGATGCAAAAACTCAATTAGCTCCATGAACTGGAACGAGTTCAAAACCTGAGCATCAGGCAACTGATCCGGCAGCTTCCGTTCCAAATAATGCTTTTCTTCACCGGTTAGACTCGTCCCCGGAATGCGGGGCTGACCTGGCTTCCAGGGAAACCGCTCCATCCAAACCGCCGGCAACTGAATCAGGTAGCGCGGCTCCTGGGATCCCAACATCCGCAGCAGCTTGCCTTCCGTCAAGGCCTCGCGCACCTCCTCCACAATCGCCTTCACCCGCTTTGGCTCAATGTGGTGCAAATAGCCCGTATGGCGTAGGTTTTGCCCCTGTTCCAAATAAGTCAGGTAAATGGCGCATTTTGCCGCCGTAGCCGCCGCATCCAAAAATGCCCCGTGGCGGTGGCCACCGGTTCGCATGGCACTAAAGGCCAAAAACAACAGGATGCGATCCATCGCTCCGGCGCTAATGCGCTCAATGAGATCGCGATCGCTCAGTTGCGACTCTTCCAGCACGCGGTGAGATCCTGAACCCAAAACAGCTAACCCTCAATATCAGACCAGCTTCAATAGAACTTTCACGGGAGCGCTTTCATGGGCAAGCGCGGAACAATAACCGAATGACCGATCGCGATCGCGCCAAAAACGCCACCCGATCGAGCAACTGACCTTCAAAGCAACCTGCGCAGACCCGCCGGCCCAAAAAACCGGGACAGTCAACCGCCAGCGCCGCCTGAACGCCCCCATTTCCCCTTCAGGAAGGAAATTTCTAATAATCGCCCCATTGTGCCATTGGTACTCTGAGACGGCCAAGGGCGATCGTCAGAGATTGGGGGGGAAATACCCGGATGGGTGATTCCCCTTGGGCTTCCAACTTAGCACCCCATCAGACGTTGACGAACCCCTTCCGCAATTCGTTGACCCAGATATTCTGGAATCAAGCTCTCATTGGGGCCCAGTAGATACAAAATCAGCCTTGTTCGTCCCCGCCACACCAGCAAATTGGCATTCACCACCAGCAAATCCTCTTGCCAGATGGCATACATCACCTTGTAGAACAACCCCGGCTGGTTATCCGCCTCAATCAACAGAGCGGGCAAATGGAACACCGGATCCACATAGAACTCCGTTTCCACCTGCTCCAACCCCGCATCCAGGTTGAACTCCACCGCCAGCATCTCTTCCACCTCGAAGTGGCCAGCCAGCGCTTCACGAATGGCGCGGCAAACATTTTCCGAAGTCTTCTCCGTCAGAGCCTTGCTGCCCCGAGACACCACCAACTTGATGAACACCAGCATCGGCGGGTGAATTTGCCCGTAAAGGCTCAAGCTGTGGATCGTCAGGCCATAGGCCGCCAGCACCCCAAAAATGTCACTGAGCAGAAAGGATTGGTTGCGATAGGCAAAATGCAGTGCGCTTTTGCCCCCTTCCGGCTTCAGTTCAATGACCGCTTGGCGAGTTTTGTAGAGTTGATAGGCCAAGCGCAGATTTTGCAGTTGAATTTCACTGCTGACAAACTGCTCATAAAATTGCGGAAAGGCCCGGTTGAAGCGCTTGAGCAAGTCGAGCGTTGAGGGCTTGAGACCCGAACTCATACCGGATGAAACCGCACCTGCCACCGTGTTTTACCGCTGATAGCGCTTTGAATCCATCTTGACATTCCGTCACTATTTCACTAACAATTGCCGCAATTTGCTAACAAATGCCGCAATCGGGAAACATCCTGTTGGGTGGCGGTGAAGTTGGCTTCATCCGCTCTACAGGCTGACACAACCCAACTGGCCGCCTTTCGCGTCATAACCATGGTGGGCGATCGCGACGGGGAGCACCCTTCAGAGCCAGCCAGCTTTGCCAGCCAGCCTCAGAACAAGCAAGGGTGACGGCGTGATCGCCGGTTCCGCAACGCGATTTTAACGGGACTTTCTTTAGCGGGACTTTTTTAGATGGCCTGATGATCTCAATCGATGGCAGGCCAAGGGACTTGGCTTATGGTTCCCATTAAAACCTATATTGGCATAGAAATTGGCGGCTCGGTGGGCAACCCCGCCCCTTGAACCACAGAAGCGCCAAACCGGCACATGGCTGGGCTGGCTGGGCAGTGGCGAAACCGCTGAATCGATCGCTGAGGTTCATCAACGGCTCCTGAATTTGGGTCGGAATTCGGGGTTGCGGCGGCTTCTTTTCAGTCTTGGGTTGCCAGTTGCCGGGAATGATCCAAGTTTCGCGCAACCCATGGCACAATAGAGCGCAATCACAGCGTTTTCTAAACCAACCTCAACCAACCATGGCGTGGTAATCACCGCACGGTGCAGAGCGATCGCGCCCCTTGCCGGTTGAGTGATTAGCCCCATGGCTGCATCGTCGTTGTGGCGAATTGGTCTCGGGTACTGGCTGTCGCTGGCAAGTGTTAAGACAGATCGTGTAGGCTCACATGGGGTTTTGGAAGAGCTTATTTGGAACACAGGGCGATCGCCCGGCCGCAACGGTCGAGGCGGTTCCCGGCTATCAACCCCTGGAGCGAGATCCGCAAACGGGTGAGATTCGGGTTTTCTTTAGTACCGATCGCGATATTGATCTGTACGACCTTGAAGAGCTTTGCGATGCGGTGGGCTGGGCCCGTCGGCCCCTGCGCAAGGTGAAAAAAGCGATTCAACACAGCTTCTTGGTGCTGTCCATGTGGGAGCAGCGGGGCGCAAAGCGGCGACTGATTGGCTTTTCGCGGGCCACGTCGGATCATGCTTTCAACGCCACCGTGTGGGATGTGGTGGTGCATCCAGATTTTCAGGGCCGAGGGTTTGGCAAGGCGTTGATGCGCCAAACGATCGAGCAGTTACGCCGCGAAGACATCAGCAACATTACGCTCTTTGCCGATCCCCACGTGGTGGATTTCTACAAGGGTCTGGGGTTCATGCCCGATCCGGAAGGGATTAAAGGCATGTTTTGGTATCCAGATTAGGGCTGAGCGGGCGGTGGTTGGAGTCCCTGCGCCTGTTCAGCCTCAGCATTCACAGCGTCTGTGATATGATGGCCTTGTCTGTGGCTGTGGGCGGACTTCCTCCCGTGCAAGCCACCAGCGCTGGCCATCAACGTTGGCCGTCAACACCGGGATGTAGCGCAGCTTGGTAGCGCGCCTGCTTTGGGAGCAGGATGCCGCAGGTTCAAATCCTGTCATCCCGATTTAGCAATTTCAAAAACTCCGGAACCCAAGTCAGAACTTGGGCAGCCGTTGGCCATGGCAGTCTGCGGGTTCGATCAATTTTGATTTCGATCGAACCGGATCCACCACCATCTCCAGGCAAATCATCGGGGCAAGGGGTTTTAACCCCTTGTCTTTAGTCTGTTTAGGATTGCTTGATCAATTCCCTAAACCATTGATCCCATTGGTCGATGATGTTGATCAATGATGATTAACGATCGACTGATTGATTTTGGTGATCGACTCTGGTGATCGGCTCTGATTATTGATCAATCGTTTTGATGGACTCGATCGCCTGCCAAATCATCACGCCCGTGAAGGACAGCACAAACAGCAACTGAAACAGATAGAGGCCGGGATAGGTTTCCAAAGAAATCATGATCAGAGGTGGGGATCTTGTGTTGGGGGTTCGATCGGCTCGTTGATTTCAACAATACTCGATCAATTGAGACCCTGGGGAGCCACGCAGGCCAGGCCGCGCAATAGTAAACTAACCGGATAGGCCAGGGGGCCGAAATGGTTAGATCCACGGCGATCGCTCCTTCAGATGCTGTGGTTGGCCGCTGGTTTGCCTCTGGTCTCGATCGCGAGTTTTGCAACGTTGGCAACCATGATCATCGGCTCTGGATTGATGCTCATATTCGTCAGCTCGGTAGATTCGGTGTCGGTAGGTTGGTGATCGATCGGGTTGTGTCCCGATCGCCCTAGATCGATCACACTGGATCGATCGCCCATCGGAGCATCAGAGGATCATCGGAAGCGCATCTAATGGAGATCGCCGGTTCTGTGGTTGCCAATGGTTGCCAACGTTTGCCAATTCCCCATAACCACCCAACCCGCACTGCTACAAACCGATGGTTGCTACGCCCGCTGCTCGCCCCCAAACCAATCACGCTGATCAGACGGATTCCCAAACCTCCAGCCTGCAATATCTTCACCCCCAATCCGAAGGCGGCCCTGAGCCATCACCCAACCAACTGTTGATGCCCCTCACGGCTCGCGTGAACGATCACGACCATTTGGAAGTGGGCGGTTGCGATGTGGTGGAGCTGCTGGAACAGTTTGGCTCGCCTCTATACATCCTGGATGAGGAAGGACTGCGGGCGGCCTGTCGCCAATACCGAGACTCATTCAAGCAGTTTTATGCGGGAGAATCCCAGGTACTCTACGCCTCGAAGGCCTGGAGCTGTTTGGCGATTTGCGCGATCGCCCAGTCGGAAGGCTTGGGCGTGGATGTGGTATCGGCGGGCGAAATCCTCACGGCCCTACGAGCGGGCACGCCGGCCGGCAAGATTTATTTGCACGGCAACAACAAATCCCGGGCTGAACTGGAATTGGCCGTGCGATCGGGCTGCAACATCATCACCGACAACTGGCTTGACCTGCACACCTTGGCCAGCTTCTCCGCCTCGGAGCCAATTCGGGTGATGGTGCGGATCACGCCCGGCATTGAATGCCACACCCACGAATACATCCGCACGGGCCACATTGACAGCAAGTTTGGCTTTGATCCAACCCAAGTAGATGAAGTGCTGGAGTTTTTGGCCCAGCAACCCCACCTACACTGCATTGGGCTACATGCCCACATCGGCTCTCAAATCTTTGAGCTGCAACCCCACAGCGATTTGACCGATACCCTGGTGCAGTGGTTCGTTAAGGCCCAGCAGTTGGGGCTGCCGGTGGCGGAGTTGAATGTGGGCGGTGGTTTGGGCATTCGCTACACGGAATCCGATGACCCGCCGAGCATTGAGCAGTGGGTACAAACGATCGCCCAAGGGATCACGGCAGCCTGCGATCGGACGGGATTGCCCCTGCCCAAGTTGCTGTGCGAACCGGGTCGATCGCTGGTGGGGTCTTCCTGCCTCACGGCCTATCGGGTTGGCAGCCAAAAAACGGTTCCCAGCATCCGCACCTACGTTTCCGTGGATGGCGGCATGTCCGATAATCCCCGACCGATCACGTACCAATCCTTGTATCGATCGGTGGTGGCGAACCGAATGAGCGCCCCTTGCACGGAAACGGTTACCGTAGCCGGTAAGCACTGTGAATCGGGCGATGTGCTGATTCGGGATGCTCAATTGCCGGCCCTGGAAACGGGGGATGTGTTGGTGGTGTTGGCCACGGGGGCCTATAACGCCAGCATGGCCTCGAACTATAACCGCGTGCCTCGGCCGGCGGCGGTTTTGGTGCGCAATGGTCAGGCCGATCTGATTCTGGAACGGGAAACGGATGAAGACTTGCTGCGGTTCGATCGCCTGCCCGATCGGCTGCAAGGGCTGAGCTAAACCTCCCGCCCCCCGTTTTGCCCCCAGGGTTCATCAACGGTTGTCCACTGGGGGCCTGCGCATTGGGGGCCTGCGCCATTTCGTAGACCGATTCTTGAGTTGTCCGAGACCCGCTGTTGCTGCTGCAAGCGATCGATATCGGCCTAGTTTTGCTCCTGACGTATGCCCTGTTGGCCGTCGTCGGCGAACGGCGAACCCTGTGGATGGTGCGCGGGTTCGTCGTACTGATGTTGGCGGCGGCGGTGGCCCAGCGTTGGGGGCTGTCGCTCTTGAGTTTTTTCCTGGGCAACTTGACGGTTGGGGCGGCCGTGGCCATGGCCGTTATGTTGCAGTCGGAGTTTCGGCGCTTGTTGGAAAAGTTGGGCCGGGGCCAAGTGGGGGAGTTGTTGTCCCGATCGCCCGACACGGCCCCAGGCACCGACAACACGATCGATGAACTGGTAGACGCGGTGCGGGAACTGTCCCAAAACCGCACAGGGGCCCTGTTGGTCTTGGAAACCAGCGGCACGATCGATGAGCGCGATTTTTCCGTGCCTGGGGTGCGTTTGGATGCGGAAGTCTCGAAAGAGCTGCTGCAAACCATTTTCCAAACCTCTACCCTGTTGCACGACGGAGCGGTTTTTATTCAGGGCGATCGGGTCACTTCAGCGGGAGCCATTTTGCCCCTGTCCGATCGCCAAGCCTCTCGCCAGCTTGGAACTCGCCACCGGGCCGCCATGGGCGTGACGGAACGGATGGCCAACTGTCTTTGCATCGTCGTTTCCGAAGAAACCGGGTCGATTTCCGTGGCGGAGCGCGGCCAACTGGAACGCCCGATCGCCAGCAGTCGCCTGCGGGAAATTTTGAAAACCAAGCTCGCCTCACCCAGCGATCGGGAACAGCGAGTCACGTCCCTGCGACAGTTGCGGCGACAGTTACTATTCTTCACCGGCCTGTGGCGCAAACGGCGATAGATGCCCGTGCCCGGTGCAAGTTCTGCCCCTCACCCAACCATTCCGGCCCTTAATTCAAACGGCCCAACCAACCCCTAGATTCGCCGGCCAACGCCCCTACCCCGTGGGGCCGCCCGGGGAGAGCGTCGAGTTGCGATCGTTCGGGTATGCTCATGGGAAGCAAGCCAGCAATTTTTGTTGACACGCGCTAATCTGAACGAGACTTCCTGCACAACTGCTCTCAAATTCACTTCCCATTGCGTTCTCCATTCGCAAAGGTGGTGAAGACTTTATCTTGCGTCGATTCATATGACCGCAAAACAACTCCTATCGCGTGAATTGCCCGCCGATCTCGATCGAGCGCTGTTGCCTCGCCATGTTGCTGTGATTATGGATGGCAACGGCCGCTGGGCAAAGCAGCGCGGCCTCCCACGCATCATGGGCCATCGCCGGGGAGTTGATACCCTTAAAGACTTAATTCGCTGCTGCAAAGATTGGGGCATTCAAGCCCTCACGGTCTACGCTTTTTCGACAGAAAATTGGGGTCGCCCCGCCGAAGAAGTAGACTTTTTGATGATGCTTTTTGAGAAAGTTCTGCGGCGAGAACTTCAAGAATTAATTGAAGAGTTGGTGCGCATTCGATTTGTGGGCAATATCCATGCGCTCCCTGATTCTTTGCAGGCAGAAATTGCCCATGCTTCAGACCTTACGCGCCACAACAATGCTCTGAATTTCACCGTAGCCACCAACTACGGCGGACGACAAGAAATTTTGCAAGCTTGCCGGGCGATTGCCACTCAGGTCAAAAGCGGTGACCTGGCGATCGAGGCCATTGATGAACAGCTCTTTGAGCAACACCTGTACACGCGCGAACTCACCGATCCCGACTTGATCATTCGCACCAGCGGCGAAATGCGAGTCAGCAATTTTTTATTGTGGCAAATTGCCTACGCAGAGCTTTACGTCACCGAAACCCTGTGGCCAGAGTTCGATCGCGCCGCTTTCCATCAAGCCCTCATGAGCTATCAAAAGCGCGATCGACGCTACGGCAAAGTACGCACCAAATAAAGTTCAGGCTCAAAGTTCGCACCCCAATAATGACGGGTTGAACCTCAAGTTCACTAGCGATTTTCAAGAATTTCACTCAAGGCTTTCGCACAAAACTTCGGATCAAGATTCCAGTGCAGGACTCTGCTTCAAGGCCCCGAGAAGATTGCATCTTCAATATCCCGCCGACTCAAGGAATATTTAAATGATCGCTGGGTAGACTCTCCAGATCCATCCGCATCCAAGTAGTAAACCGTCAGGCGATCTTCTTCTAGATATAACGTTGCCTGCCAAGCATCCTTTTGGATATGCCAACAATGCAATGCTTCGCGATCTTGGGTGCAACCTTGGGATAGCAGCCACGTCTCAATTTGTGGCAAAGGATGGTTATAAAGAGGCGAGTCTTCTGAGGGCAGGGTCATAACAACAGCAGAGATCGGGGACTGAAAATCAAGCGATTGTTAATCGCAATAATCGGTAGCAGTGATTGAATATTCTGATTTTGGGAGATTCAATCAAAATTGAGGGCCGCCCTGCATTGTAAAGGAATTCGGTGGAAGCGGCTAGCCAACAATACCGGCTTGCATTATCAACACCCATCGTTTTTAGGGTTATGTTGATCAAGTTGCCGATCGACTTGATCAACATAATCAATCACTATCACGAATCATGATTTAGGGCATATGACCCAACAGGAAATAGGTATCCATATCGCCTTTCCCTTTGATGTGAACTAAGCCACGATGCTCAAATTGGTAAGAATTTTTGAGCAGGGCATAGGTGGCGGCTGAGGTTTGAATTCTCCCTGGAATGCCATGCGATTCCATCCGCGAGGCGGTGTTGACCGTATCCCCCCAAAGGTCATAAATAAATTTCTTCAGGCCAATCACGCCTGCCACCACGGAGCCACTATGAATCCCGATGCGAATTTGAAAATCACGTTTTTGCCTGTCGTTAAACCGACCCATGACTAACTGCATGTCTAGGGCCATATTCGCGATCGCCTGGGCGTGGTCGGCGCGCGGGGTGGGCAAACCCGCCACCACCATATAGGAATCGCCAATCGTTTTAATTTTCTCTAGGCCATGGATTTCTGTGAGCTGATCAAATTCCGAGAAAATTTCATTCAATAATTCCACCAGCTCGATCGCGCTCAAATTTGAAGCGATTTCCGTAAAACCGACAATATCCGCAAACAAGACGGTGACGGCGGCAAACTGTTCTGCGATCGTTCTGGCATTGCGCTTCAGACAATGGGCGATCGTTTCCGGCAGAATATTTAACAGCAAGCGCTCAGATTTTTCTTGCTCTAGCAACAGGGCTTCTTCGGCCTTGCGACGTTCCACATATTGCCCCAATTGGCTGCCCAAACTTTCGCCCAAATTCAACAGATCAGGACTCACGAGTTGAGAGGCTTGCTTGAAAAACAGCAAAATTCCCAACACTTGATCGCCGGTTTTAATCGGAAATCCAAACCCCGTTTTGAAGTTTAGATTCTGAATTTCCAAAGTTCCCGCCGGAACCGCTTGATCCGGAAGATCTTGTTGCCATTTAGCCTTCGTTTCTTGCCAAACCTGCGAGAGGAAACTGTGATCTTCATTCAAGCGCAGGCAACGCACTGGCTTCCAATCGTGGCTAATTTCCAGCATGGGAGAAAGCCAGTGATCAATGCAATGGGCAGATGGATTTCCGCTGCCAACGTCTGTGCGATCGATTAACCAAAATTCTCCCAATTGCCAATCAAATTCTTGGCACAAAGCTCGAACCACTGCCGACAGAGCTTGGGTGGCAATATTCGACTCAGAAATAATTCGCGTAATTAAATGTTGAACCGATTGATATCGTTGGCGGCGTTTTTCTTCCGTAACATCGCGCCCCACATACAGAAAATCTTGAACCGTTTCTGCACGCCCCAACTGTCCCGTTAGGGTGTTGGTGAGGCGCGATCGGGAAAAGGCAATTACCAAAATTGCGCCGGTCTTAGTTTGGCAAACCGCTTCCCCTTCCTCCGCCGCCAACAGGTGTCCTGGCTCTGGAGCTGATGGGGCATCTCGGCGCGCCAAAATTGCCGACATGGGCTGACCAATTAACTCCTCAGCTTCGTAACCCAACAGATGACGAGTGGCCGGGTTCACCATCCGAATTAAACCTGCTTCTGAAACCAAAAGCAGCATTTCACTCATAGCTGAAATAATTTGATCAATCTGTTGCTTGGTTTCCTCTAAATTCCGGATCAACAGATGTTTTTCATTAGTCGCTTGAACCAAGACTTGTTCCAAGCTCATGCGATCGGTTACATCTTCTAGGAAAAAAATTAAATAGTGTTCAGCAGTGGGGCTGGGGTGCGCCGTAATATGAATATCAAAATAGATTGGGGAGCCATGGGCGGTGACACGGCCAATGCCCTTGATGTTGAATTCTAGGCGATCGCCCGCTGCCACCTCCACCAAAATTTCATCAATTCCAAAGAGTTCTGGGAACAGTTCATAAATCTCCAGCCCCAGCAATTGCGCAGCCAGTTGATCAGGACTGAGACCCGGGGCGGTGGGTGCCAACTGGCCTGTGGAGTGATCCACAGCCCCATCCGTTGGGGCCTCGATCGGGGCGATCGCTCCCGCCTCCGCAGACTCCACCAACATCTCCAGCAATCCTGAGTCGATCAAAGGAGCCACATTGCCCTGAACCGAAACCACCTGGAAGGCTTCGTTCACAACAATCAATTGGATATGCTGAGGCAAGGATAATTTCATTCTGCTCAAGAGGCCGCAGCAACAGCAAAGTTGACTTTAAATTACCCACTGTGGATGCCAACTATTGCATCCATGAAGACCTTGAAGACTATAGCTCTCCTTCGGTTACCCATTGAGCATCGATTGCGATAGCTCTAGGAACATCTTGTCAACATTATCGCCCGTTTTGGCGGAAGTGGCATAGGTCGCCACCACCTGAGACTCATGGGCAAAGCTATGCAACCCCATAACCTTAGTCAGCATTGTTGGTTCAATGAGATCTGCCTTATTAAAGGCAATCACGACGGATCCCTTAGGATTAACTTGCTGAAACATTTGTAGGTGGCGGTCGAGGTTTTCTACCGTTTCCATGCGGCTACTGTCAGAAACAATAATGATTCCACTCGCACCACGGAGATAGGACACATCGATCGGCTTGTAATCTGTGCGTCCTTCAATATCCCAGACCATTAATTGAAACTTGTCGCCTTCTGGCAGCTTAAGGCTAGTAGCATCAATTAGTTTTTTGGAGATCTTAACGCCAACTGTTGACAAATATTGATCACTAAATTGACGATCAACAAACCTACGAATTAGACTGGTTTTGCCAACACTAAAATCGCCAACCAGACAAATTTTTTTAGAAATAGTTGCCATTTTGCCCCCAACACAAGTCTCAGCGAAGTCAAATTATACCTTGAAGGATTCCAGGAAGGATTCCAGGCATCTTTTAGTTTTTAGCCTATAGTTTTTGGCTTGTCGGGGCCAGTGCTCAGGCTTTGTCTGGCACTGTTGACGATCGGGTGGGGGCCTGCAAACGGTTGAAGTTCCGATGCCTCAGAGGTTGGGGAGATGGCTGGCGATCGATCAACTATGCGTCGATCATCTCTGCATCGTTGATCACAGGTTGGGGGATTTGCGGCAGCCATCATCAAACTTTCGCCATTTCAGCAGTGAACAATAATTTTATTATTTTCAGAATAAGGTTTTCTTAAAAGCACTTAATCTCTTCACAAGTAGTTACGATCATCCAACAGCAGCTTTCTATCTCTGGTAGTGAATCAGATTAATGTGGGATAGGTAGCAATGTCATGCCAAGTCCATGCCCTAGTCGCTAATCCCGCTCGTTCAGCAGCCGTGGTTTTGAAACGACTATGCTGCCAAATCCAGTTGAAATAA
>NZ_JACJQD010000022.1:0-28213 GCF_014696485.1 Limnothrix sp. FACHB-1083
TGAGAATAGGTTTGACGATTTGAGAGAATGAGCGTAACATTGGTGTATTACTTTTTGATTGTTTGGGGTAAGAATTACATCTTCTTACCCCTTTTTTATAACCTGAATCTGTCATTCAACACTTCTGGGGTTGACCATCTCGATGATAGATAGCCCAAGAGCCATCTACTTGTTGACAAGCTTTTAAATCATCGTTCGGATAGGTCACTTCATCGCCCGCCGTGCGATCGCCCACTTCCAAATAAACTGCATCTTCAGGCGATCGATTGATCAGTTGGTGAGCAATGCCAGTTCCCGCCTTGAAGCCATAGCAATCACCGGAATGCAACTCAAATTCCCGATCGCCCACAATGAGGGTGAGCGTTCCCACCAAAACAAAAATAAATTCATCTTGTTTAGAGTGACAATGGGCGAGAGCCGACGCGGAACCGGGCGCAAGTTCGGTTAAATTCACCCCAAAGTTTGACAATTGAAAGTAATCGCCCAATTTTCGCTTTAATCGACCCTTAACCACCACGTCATAGGGTGATGGATAGATGGTTTGGCCACGCTGAGCGGGCACATTGTTGGCCGTAATCGGGTTAGGTTCCATGGAGTTGCTGGGCGCGATCGCGCAAGGGATGTGAATCGATCGATTCTCCAGTTTTAGCCTAGGAGTTTAGCGGCCCTTGCTTCACAAAAAATGCCCCATCGCGATCGCCCTGTCCAAACAGTGGGGGCAGCAATGGCACAATAGAAACCGTTAGAAACCGTTTTCCTTTTTAGATCGCGGGTGCATTATGGACTCCGTTGCTCCTCAGCGGGCCTTGCTGCTAGTGAATTCCAAATCGCGCCGAGGGCGGCAACTGCTCGGCCGGGCGATCGCCATTTTGGATGAAATGGGGTTCGAGCTAATTTTTCGCAGCACCAAGCGATCGAGCGATTTTCGCGATCTGATTCGGCAATATGCCAGCCGGATCGATTGTGTGATTATTGGCGGCGGTGACGGAACCCTGAATGCGGCCCTGCCAGCCTTGATCGAAACCCGGTTGCCCCTCGGCATTTTGCCCCTGGGAACTGCCAACGACCTGGCACGCACGTTGGCAATTCCGGCGGACTTGAAACAGGCCTGCGCAGTGGTGGCCCAAGGGGTAACCAAGGCGATCGATGTGGGGCAAGTGAACGATCGCTATTTTTTCAATGTGGCCAGCCTGGGGTTAAGTGTCAGCATCACTCGCCAATTGAGCGGTGAAATCAAAAAGCGATGGGGTGTGTTTGCCTACGCGATCACTGCAATCCAAGCCCTTTGGAAATCGCGTCCTTTTACCGCAAAAATTGAAGTGAATGGTGAACTGCTGACGGTCAAAACGGTGCAAATTGCGGTGGGCAATGGTCGCTATTATGGTGGCGGCTTAAGCGTGGCTTGGGATGCTTCCATTGATGATCAACGGTTAGATTTATACAGCCTGGAAATTGCCCATTGGTGGCAAATGTTGCCGCTTTTGCCTGCAATGCACGCCGGTCGTCTCAATGATTGTGTGAATGTGCGGACGATCGAGGCCACATCCCTAAAAATCATTACCAGTCGCCCCAAGTCCATCAACACTGATGGGGAACTATCAACCACCACGCCCGCTGAATTTCGAGTGCTGCCCGCTCAACTGAATGTTTTTGTGCCAGCGGCGCGATCGAACAGCGTCCAATCGAACAATACTCAATCAAACAATACTTAATCAAACAACACTCAATTAAATAATACTCAATCGAACAATTTAGAATGAGAATTCATCCAAAATATTGTGCAGCTCATGAATCAAAAAAACTATCCTCAAGTGATTTTTCTCGATGCTGTGGGCACGCTATTTGGCGTGGCGGAAAGTGTGGGTCAGCAATATGCCCAAATGGCGAATCAACTCTTTGGGTTGCAACTCGATGATCAAGCCTTAAATCAAGCCTTTTATGATTGCTTTAAGGCGGCGGATCCTTGTGTTTTTCCAGGGGTTGATCGCGATCAATTACCCCACCTGGAATATCAATGGTGGGAAAGTCTGGCAGAACAAACGTTTACGCAAGCGGGATTATTTTCCGAAATTCCGGATTTCGCAGACTATTTCGCAGCGCTTTACGATCGCTTTGCCACGGCGGCCCCTTGGTATGTGTATCCGGAAGTGCATGACACCTTGGCTAATTGGCAGCGGTTGGGCATTGAACTGGGGATTCTCTCAAATTTTGATACGCGGCTTTATCGCGTGTTGGATGTGTTGGATTTGACGCGCTATTTCAAGAGCTTCACCCTCTCGACGGAGGTGGGAGCCGCCAAGCCCGATCGCGCCGTGTTTGTTGCGGCCCTGGCCCAGCATGGCTGTGAACCGGCGGCCGCTTGGCACATTGGCGACAGCTTGGAGGATGACTACCAAGGGGCCACAGCGGCGGGGCTGCGGGCCCTGTGGCTAAACCGGCTGTAAAGTGTAGTGGCTCTGGGCGCGATCGACCGCAGCCGCGATCGCCGCCCGCCGATTGCCATTCTTTAGCCATGACCTCCTTGAACGCCGTTACCGTCACCGTTCCTGCCACCACCGCCAACTTGGGCCCCGGCTTCGACTGTTTGGGGGCTTCGTTGGCGTTGTACAACGAATTTCGCTTCACCCGAATTGAGTCGGGCTTAGAAATTATTCCCACCGGCACGGAGGCGGATCGCGTCTCGCGGGATGAAACCAACCTGGTTTATCGCTCCTACGCCAAGGTGTTTGAACTGGCGCAGGAAACGCCTTACCCGGTGCGGATTGAGATTGGCTTGGGTGTGCCCTTGGCCCGGGGATTGGGCAGCTCGGCCACGGCGATCGCGGCGGGCATTGCCGGAGCAAACTATTTGTTAGGGGGGGCGCTGTCGCCGGCCCAGGTGTTGGCCCTGGCGATCGAAACGGAAGGCCATCCCGATAACATCGTGCCGGCCCTGTTGGGGGGCTGTCGTTTGGCGGCCGATCGCGAAGGGATTTGGACCCAATGCGAAGTGCCTTGGCATTCCTCGATTCAACCGGTGATCGCAGTTCCCAACTTTGAGCTATCCACCGAAGCGGCTCGCAGCGTGTTGCCCCCCAGCTATTCTCGGGCCGATGCCATTTTCAATGCGGCTCACTTAGGCCTCTTGTTGCGGGGCATCAACGAAGGGCGGGGCGATTGGCTGACCACTGCCATGCAGGATCGGATTCACCAACCCTATCGCATGACCCTGATTCCCGGCTTTGAGGCGGTACGGCAGGCGGCGATCGAGGCGGGAGCCTATGAGTTGGTGATTAGCGGAGCGGGCCCAACCCTGCTGGCCTTGGCCCACCGAGACAAGGCGGCGGCCGTGGGTGAAGCCATGCAAGCGGCTTGGACAGCAACGGGCATTGGAGCTGTGGCGGGGCCGGTGGAGTTGGATGTGTATGGAACCCGAGTCCAGCCGTAAACTGGCCCCAAATCTGGGGAATTCGCCCACGGGAGTTCCCTGTTATCGATCGGGGGGCAGACTATGGCACAGGTTTGGGTTTTGGGCAGCATTAATGCCGATCGCACGGTGGCGGTGACCAAGTTGCCACAACCGGGAGAAACGGTCTTGGCTGGGGCGATCGGGGAGGCCAGCGGCGGCAAAGGGGCGAATCAGGCCGTTGCGGCGGCTAAGTTGGGAGCGGCCACGGCTCTGATTGGCCGCGTGGGTGAAGACGCGATCGGGGAAATCCTGTTGCAAGATCTGCAAACCAGCGGCGTTGATGTCAGCCGGGTGGCGATCGACTCCTTGGCTCCCACGGGCCAGGCCTGGATTGCAGTGGATGGCCTGGGCCAAAACCAAATTATCGTGCTGCCCGGGGCTAACCAGGCGGTGGGCGGTGCTGAGGTTGATCGCCTCCAGCGCTCCTTGGGCAGTGCGCCGCGCCCGATCTCCCTGTTATTGCAACTGGAAGTACCCTTGGCGGTCGTGGTGGCTGCGGCCCAAGCGGGTCAAGCGGCCGGGGCGATCGTTCTTTTGGATCCGGCCCCGGCTCCCGAGCACCTCCCCCCGGAACTTTGGGCCGCGATCGATTGGATCACTCCCAACGCCACGGAAGCGGCCCAACTGGTGGGCTTCCCGGTGCAAACCCCCGAGGATGCGGCCCGCGCGGCCACCAGGCTCCAGGAGTTGGGAGCCAAGGGGGCCATTGTGACCCTGGGCGAGCAAGGGGCTTGGGTGGCTGGGCCGACGGATTGTTTTTGGCAACCGGCCTTCCCGGTCAGGGCGATCGACTCTGTGGCGGCAGGTGATGGGTTTAATGGAGCGCTGGCGGCGGCGTTGGTGGCGGGACAACCCCTCTCGGTAGCCGTGCGACGAGCAGCGGCGGCGGGCGCACTCACAGCCACCCGATCGGGGGCCCAATCTGCCCTACCCAACGCTGGAGAGCTGACGGCTTTTCTGGCCCAAAACGCATCGAACTAATTCCGACTGTGCCCAAAGGTAAAAGCCCTTTTTCGGGATCCGCTCAACCTCCCGCTGAGCTGGCCCCCAGATCGAAGCGATCGCCCAAAGAACTGAGTTGCACCGAGCTAGATGAGTCTGCCAAGGAAGTGGGATGGCAGGCACAATCCACCTTAGGCAAGTTTGGTTCTGGGTGACTTTCTGGGTGACCTTCTGGGTGATTCTCTTGGTGATTGGTGCGATCGCCATGACCCCGATCGCCCGTTCCCTCATCCCGCGCACTACAGCGATCGCACAGGCCGTAAAACTCCAACGTGTGATAAAACACCCGAAACCGGTGCTCCATGCTCAATCGCTGGGTCAAATCCTGCACGGGACATTCATGAATCGGTTGCGATCGCCCACATTGGATACAGTTCAAGTGGTGGCGATCTTTCTTGATAAAACTGTAGAGCGATTCACCGCTGGCCAGCATTCGCACCTGCACCGCCCCGTTCAGCTTCAGGGTTTCCAGGGCCCGATAAACCGTGGCCAGCCCCATGCCTTGCCCCACGTCGCGCAGTTTGATGTAGAGCGCTTGGGCAGAAATTTCGCCTTCAATGGTTTGCAGCACCTGCAAAACACGCTCTTGGTTTCGGGTCAGGGGTCGTTTCATGGCGATCTCAGACCCCGAAGAATGCTGGCTCGATCGGGGTGGTTCTTTTCCTATTCAATCAGGTTTTTCAGCCGGTTCCTGGCGGAATCTGGCTCCCGAGGGAACTCCCGCAGCCTGGCTGCTGGAACCGGCCCCCCTCGCTTTAAGATAGTGTCTTGATCGTTGGATTGCCGTGGTTGCTCAATCCCAACCCAAAAGTTAGCATCACCCTTGGTTCCCCCAGCTCGATCGTCGCCATCCCAGAGGTTTCTAGCCCCGTGAGTACCCAGCAATATCGCGCCAAAATCCACGTTACCCTGCGTCCCTCTGTGCTCGATCCGGCCGGTGTGGCGGTGCAGTCGGGCCTGAAGCAGTTGGGCTATGAAGGGGTGGATTCTGTCCGCATTGGCAAATACATTGAGCTGACCGTGGCGGCGACGGATCCAGAAGCGGCCCGCAGCCAAGTGGATGAAATGTGCGATCGCCTGTTGGCCAACCCCACCATCGAAAACTACTCGATCGAAATTGCCTAAACGCACCCATCCCCACATTCACCCATGGGCAACCTTCAGCAAACAGGGCGGGCGATCGTGCGGTTGCTGCGCTGGGACAAACCGGCGGGGCGGCTGATTCTGCTGATTCCGGCCCTGTGGGCCCTGGTGTTGGCCAGTGATGGCCGGCCCCATCCCCTGTTGGTGCTGGTGGTGGTGGTGGGCACAATCACCACTAGCGCTGCCGGTTGCGTGGTGAATGACCTGTGGGATCGCAACATTGACCCCAAGGTGGAACGCACCAAACAACGGCCCCTGGCCGCCCGATCGCTCTCGGTGAAAGTGGGCGTGGGGGTGATGCTGGTGGCGGCCCTTTGTGCGGCCGGGCTGTTGCCCTTTTTGAATGGCTTGAGCGTGCTGCTTTCTGTGGCGGCTGTGCCGGTGATTGCGCTCTATCCTGCGGCCAAGCGGGTGTTTCCGGTTCCGCAATTGGTGCTGGCGATCGCCTGGGGGTTTGCGGTGCTAATTCCTTGGAGCGCGGCGATCGACCCGCCCAGTTTGGACTTGCCGGCCTGGTTACTGTGGGGAGCGGTGGTGCTCTGGACGCTGGGCTTTGATACGGTTTATGCCCTGGCCGATCGGGAGGACGATCGCCGGTTGGGCATCCACTCCAGCGCCCTCTTCTTTGGCGATTTGGCTCCCCAGGCGATCGGGGCGTTCTATGCGGGTACGGCGCTGCTGTTGGCCTACACGGCTTTGGCCCTGGAGCTAAACATTGGTTTTTGGCTCACCCTATTCGGGGCGATCGGTCTTTGGGTTCAGCAATATCTGCGCCTGAGCGATCGGCAACTGTCCCGCGCGGCCTACGGCAAAATGTTTGCGGAAAACGTGACGATCGGCTTTGTGCTCCTGGCCGGAATGCTGGTCGGCTGCTGGTTTTAGCGCCCATTTCTATATAGCCCGCACCAACTATTTTAGTAGAAAGTAAAGATCTGGCAGACCGGGTGAATGTTGATATTGCACCCATTGCTAAGCTCAGAAATTCGCTTTTACGTCGCCCCGCAAGCACTCTTGGCTTAGTGTTTAGTAGAACAGGATTTACTGATCCATCTCGACATTTATCATATTTTTCATTACCTCAAACTATTCTGTTGTGGAGTGGAGTGGAGATCCAGTATGCACTGGAACGAGAGTCGATCTGTGAGCTGCTAGTCCTGAAGTATCGCGTGTGTGTGGAAGACGGTTTACCTGCCTACGATATTCGGGAGAGGGATATTCCATGAAAACCTATATTGTTTGCGAAGGACGAACTGAGGTTCAATTACTGAAGAAAGTACTACCATTAGAATCAATCAAAAATGTTGAGATTGTAGAAGGCGGTGGGCTATATGCTCTTAAGTCTCTAGCTCTCTCTTTAATTGTGCGCCGCCAGTCTCCTGTAGCGGTCGTGGTTGATTCAAATTCGATAGTACCTAAGCAAATTCAGCAACGAGTGGAAGAGATTGGAGATCTCCTCAAAAGTCTTGCTGTCAACACACCTGTTAAGGTTATTACATCAATTCCAACTTTTGAAGCCATCTTTTTCCATGATGTTTCTATATTGACGCGCTTGCTAGGTTATATAGCTACACCAGATTCACTGAATCAGTCGATTTATCAGCCTGGGCAAGTCTTGGCTCAGTTGTTTTCTCAATCCAAAGATATAAAGAATATTGCTCAGTTGATCGATAATTTGACTGAGCAAGATATTACGACTTTGCGTAAAGCTAAGGTGATTCAAGAACTAATGGAGTTTCTTCAATCGGTTCAGGTCACTGATGAAGTTTTGGAGCGATCGCCCTAGCTAGAATCTGCATCAAAACCCGGCGGCAGTCATTTGGCGGACGGTGGTGAGGGCGGAATAGCTCGTACCCGCTGTGCCTTCGCCCGGATGGGTCGAGTCGCCCACCAGCCAGAGACCCGGAACCGGCGTGCGATTGCCGATCGCGAAAGGGCCAAAGGTCGAAACGCGCATTCCCAAACCGCCCACGTAACCAAATTTGCGACCCGTGAAGTCTTCAAAGGTGCGGGGGGTGGCGGCTTCGCAATGGACGATCGCCCCCGGATCGAGCTGGAAATAACGGCCGAGTTTGCCGATCGCCTCTTCCGTGTAGCGGGTTTTTAGGGCTTCGTACTCGGCGCGATCGCGGCAACGATACCAGGGCTGCGGATCGACAAAGGAGGACGCGGTGATCGTCGCCATGCCGGCCGGGGCGCGTCCATCGCCCTCGCGGCTGACGGACACAAACAGCGAATTGTTTTCACCCACGGGGCCATCCCAGTCGTAGAGGAATTGCAGGTGGGGCGGACAGTCGGCGGGCAGGGCGGCGCGATCGACCCCCAAGTAGACCACGAACGCGCCCGAGGGTTCCGGCAGTTTTTCGGCGCGCGATCGATAGAAATCCGTGGTCAGGCGATCGAACCAGGGGCGATCGCTCGGCCAATCCACCATCTCAATTAAGTTCTGGATCGGCACATTGGCCACCACCGCCGCCGCCGGTTCCACCCAAGTCTCATCAGTTTTCAGGTTCCGCACCATCACGCCCGTGGTTTGCCCATGTTCGGTGATGATCCGCTCGACCCGATGGCGCATCTGGAGCTGGCCGCCATCCCGGGTTAACGATTCCAACAGGCGATCGCTCAACACCTGCATACTGCCCTCCAAGTGGTACAGCCCAAAGGGTTCCTGGGACAGCCCCAGCGCCGTCGCCGCATAAAGCAGCGCCGTTTCGTCCGCCCCCACCTGGGAATAGAGTTTCAGTTGCATATCCAAAAAGGTTTTCAAGCGGCGATCGCCTGCCAAGCCCAGCCGCTGCAACAGGTCGCCCACCGTCGAAAAGGCGTGGGGAGCCGTCAGCAAAGTGCTGGGTTTCACCGCCTTCAGCAGTTGCACCACATCCCAAGCATTGCCGGGCGGCAACACCGGATCGCCCGCCTGAAACTCCCAGCTATAGCGAAACAAATCTGCTAGCAGCCGCCAAAAGGGTTCGCTACCGGGAAATTGCCGAGATCGTTCCGCCCGCCAGCGATCGGGGTCGCGCCACACGGAAATCGGCTCCGTTTCCCCCGGCAAAAACACCGCGCAAGCCGGATCGCAGGGCGTGGCGGCCGGTAACTCGATGCCCAATTCGCCAAAAATCCGGTGATGGATGCCGCCCGGCTCCAACCCCGCCACCTGGGTCGCGCCCACCTCAAAGGTAAAGCCCCGCCGCCGAAAGGTGGATGCACAGCCCCCCGGCACGATCGCCAGGTCAAACACCTTGACCGATCGCCCTCGCCGCGCCAGCAGGGCCGCCGTGGTCAGTCCGCCAATTCCCGCCCCAATCACCACGATCGGGCGGTTTGCAGCGGTTGCGGTGGGTTGGGTCATAGGACAGGGCGCCGAGGATGAGTTGCAAGATTTGTAAACTTTTGTAAATTATCACTCATCTCCGAGCCGATCGTCAGCGAATGCCATAATCGGGATTACCCAGCACTATCCTCAGTCACCGTGCAAGGCTTGGGTGGGGTTAGGATTGTTCTAGTACGCCCGAATTTGCCAACTCCCCAGCAAAATTGCGGACAGCCAGCCTCCCAAAAATGGCCTACAGCAAGTTTTCTCTTAAAACCGTCAAGGAAACATTTGGCATCACTTTAATTGAAGATCAATCACTCTTTGATCTCAGCCAAATTCCATCCGTGACCATTAGCCCTTATTTGGAATTAACCCTGGCCGAAGGGACTTCAATGGCCCTCGCAATTAATACAGAAAAGTCCCGATCGGAATGGATTATTGCACCCATTTTGACGGAAGTTCGCAAGCAGGTTCATGCCCAAATTAGCCTGTTTTCGGGACGGAGTTTCACAGTCGATCGCAAGCGGGGTCTATATGGTCAGTGTGACTACCTGTTGAGCCTGAGTCCTGAGCAACTTTATATCGCAGCACCCGCGATCGCCGTTGTGGAAGCCAAAAAAGAAGACATTGTGGCAGGTTTGGGTCAATGCATTGCCACCATGTACGCCGCTTGGTTATTTAATGAGCGAGAAAATCGCCCTTTACCTTGGATTTATGGAGCCGTGACAACGGGCACGACTTGGAAGTTTTTGAAATTGCGCGATCGCACGGTCTATATCGATCGAGATGAATATTACTTTAAGGAAATCCAAACCATCTTAGGAATTTTCCAAGTGATCTTGAAAATTATCGACCATCCAGAGGAGTAAATACCATCATGCTAGCGATTGAACAGCGCTACTCATTAGCTGAATATCGATCGCTTGAGGAAAGATCGGAACAGCGCCACGAATATGCCAATGGATTAGTCTGGGAAATGCCGGGCGGATCGATTAATCACAGCCGGATTGCAACGGAGATTTGCAGTCTATTAATTAGCCAACTGGATCAAACCCAATTTGAGGTTTTTAACAGCGATCTACGGCTCTGGATTCCTACTTATCAACGGGGAACCTATCCCGATGTGATGGTGATTGCTGGGCCGCCGCAACGGCATGACGATCGGGATGATGAGGTACTGAATCCTTGTTTCTTGGTTGAGGTTCTGTCGCCTTCTACGGAACTATTCGATCGCGATGACAAGTTTCGATTTTATCGATCGATTCCTGAGTTTGCGGAATATCTGTTGGTTCGGCAAGATGAACCCTTCATCACCCATTTTTGGAAGTTGGATGACTCACACTGGCAATTTTGCGACTATTGCGATCGAACCCAAGCGATCGCCCTCAAAACCTTGCCCGCCACCCTGCCGATCGCCCAAATTTATCGCCGCGTCGTGTTTCGCGAATCCAAATAACCCCAAATAACCAATCCCCACAGACCAATCCATATAATGGTCGAGACCTGCGCTCTAGTTGAATTGCCGTGGCTCGTGTCGTTTTAGATAACGTCTACAAAAGCTATCCGCCCCGCGATCGCGCGCCCGGTGGCAGTCCCACGGCCGTGCTGCGGCGGATTAGCCTGACGATCGAGGACGGTGAATTTTTGGTGCTGGTGGGGCCCTCCGGTTGCGGCAAAAGCACCCTGCTGCGATCGATTGCCGGACTGGAAGCCGTGACGGGCGGCGAAATTTGGGTGGGCGATCGGCGCGTCGATCCATTGCCCCCGAAGGCGCGGGACGTGGCTATGGTGTTCCAAAGCTATGCGCTCTATCCACACCTGAATGTCTATGACAACATCGCCTTTGGGTTGCGGCGGCTGCATCCCCCGCCAGCGGAGGGATGGCAAAAATGGGAACCCTTGGCGGTGGGGCTGACGCGGCGACTGCCGGCCCCCTTGCGGTACGAGTCAGCCCAAGAGCGGGAAATTGGGCAGCGGGTGCGCGAAGTGGCCACCATGTTGCAAATTGACCATCTGCTCGATCGCCTGCCCAAGGAATTGTCCGGCGGCCAAAAGCAGCGGGTGGCCCTGGGCCGGGCGATCGCTCGAAACCCGCAGGTATTTTTGATGGATGAGCCGCTGAGTAATTTGGATGCCAAGTTGCGCACGGAGACCCGATCGCAAATTGTGCAGCTCCAACGCAAGCTGAAAACCACCACGGTTTATGTCACCCATGACCAGGTGGAAGCGATGACCATGGGCGATCGAATTGCGGTGCTCAATGGTGGGCAAATTCAGCAAATTGCGCCACCCTTGGAACTCTATCACCAGCCGGCCAACCGATTTGTGGCGGAGTTTATCGGCTCGCCCACCATGAATTTTTTGCCCGTGTGGGTAAAACGGCCGGCCCTGCTGACCAATGGCGAATTTCGGATGACCCTGCCGGAAATTTGGGACAAAACCCTAGAACCCTACGACGGCCGAGCGCTATGGCTGGGGGTACGTCCAGAACACTTGAGCGATGGTTTGCCTGCGCCCAAAAATTTACCGGTGCGCGTGTTGCAAGTGGAGGCGCTGGGGTCGGAAACCTACGCGCTGGTGGAACCGATCGACCGGGGATTAGTGCGCACTTTGGAAGAGGCCCCGGCCAAACCGTTGCAAGTGCGCCTGCCGCCCGATCGCCCGATCGCCCTGGGTGATGAATTGTGGCTGTCGATTCCCAGCGAGCAACTCTACCTATTCGACCCCAGCACCGGCACGGCTCTGTATCCCTAGGCGCAACGAGCAATGTTGATTGAAAAAGACGGTCAATGGCAATTTGAAAGTGAAGCCACTTTTGAAAGACTCCTTTGGCAAAACCTCGAAGAATGGCTAAATTTTCAGCCCCTCGCCCGTCAACTCAGAATGTGCGGCGAGCCTTGTGACATCATTGCCAGGAGTCCCAAGGGGAAGCCCGTTATTTTAGAACTTAAAAATGAAGAAGATCGCTATGTTGTCCAGCAACTCACGCGCTACTATCACAACTTTCTAGAGGAGCGTCCTGATTTACCCGATCTTGATACATCTAAGTCACCCCGATTGGTTGCGATCACCCCATCTCTCCATCGACACAATTTCATCGATCGGCTATACCATCGCCTCACTGTCGAATTGTGGACATTCCACATTCGGAAACAGCACGATCAATTTCTGTTGGAGTTGGTGTCTTGGGAGACTCCTGATGCAAAATCAACGATTAAAACTATTGATCTAACACCTCATATTCAAATTCCGACAATAGCGGAACCTGATCCACAGAGTCAGCTTGATAAAAATTGGAAATCGATTCTATCGAAGCGCTCGCAGCTTGATCAAAAAAACCTCTTGGCAATTCGTGATTACATCCTAAGCTTCAGCCCAAAACTAGGAGAAGTCGTTACACCTAGCACAGCAACCTACGGTCAAATGCGGAGTAAAACAAGTCTCTGTGAGTCAGAGGAAAGGCTTTTAGCCCGATTTGAGCAGCTTTCCCTAGATAAGGCTCCTAGGCTTTTTCTATATCTACCAAGCATTGTCAAGTTATCTTTTAACACCGTTAAGGTTGAAGTTCTCTTGCAAAAAAGCGATTTAGGATATTCCCTTAGTTCTTCAATTCAGACTTTAAGAATGCCCAATAGATGCAATAAATGGCATATTCATATGATGATGCGAAGTACAGCAGAACAAGCGAAATCCTATGGATATGAAGTAACGCTCACAGGATATTTGAACTTCTATCAATCTGTTTATGAAAAGAAGTTCTGGAATCCACACTGGGATGATCAATTTTCTTCACTAGAAGATTTGCTTGATCTGGCGATTTTGGATTGGCAACGGCGACAGGACAAATTGACTGCAAAACGTCGTCCTTCGCCCAGTGCAGAGTGAGGGACGAAAAATCATTAGATTGCGTGGATTGACGATGCTAGAAGAACCCTAACCCGGGACTCCGTTGAGATTTAGGGTCAATTGACAGGGGGCGAAAGAACGTCGATGGAGCGGCGTGGGGCCAAGGGTTTGTAAGGCGGCCCGATGGGCCGCCGTGCCATAGCCCTTGTTGGCAGCTAGGTCATAGCCCGAATATTGCGCCGCGCAGTCAATGATCTGTTGATCGCGGTGAACTTTCGCCAAAATACTGGCAGCGGCGATCGCGATCGATTGTCGATCGCCCTGAATGAGCGTTTCTTGGGGGCAAAACAAGTTGGGAATGGGTCGATTGCCGTCCACCAAGCAGCGATCGGGTCGCGGGTGCAATTGCTCCAGGGCCCGCCGCATGGCCAGGAACGTGGCTTGCAAAATGTTGAGTTGATCAATTTCGGCCACGGAAGCTTCCGCGATCGCCCAGGCCACCGCCCGATCGCGAATGGGTTCCACCAGAGCTTGACGCTGGCGAGCCGACAGTTGCTTGCTATCCCGCACGCCCAAAGCCCGCAAGTCGCTCTCTGCCTCGGCCGTTAAAATCACCGCCGCTGCCACCACGGGCCCAAAAAGTGCGCCGCGGCCCACCTCATCCACCCCCGCAGTCCAAGGGGATTGAGCCGGAGCCGGAACCATGGAGTCGGCCAGGGAGCGATCGGGCAGCAATTCCGTCACGATCGCCCCATCCCTAGACCGCACCGCTTTACTCCCCATGGGGCTAAGCGCGAGTGCTCGATCGACGACGACGGCGGCGCGGCCGGCCGTTGGCATCCCCACCGGGCGTGACGGACACGATTTCCGGCAAGCCACTGGGCGGCTCTTCGGCCCCATTCCCATTAGAAACATTCAAAGGCAGAGATTCCGTGGGAACCAGTTCCGCCGCGATCGGGGCTGGATCGTTCCCTTCGGCCGGCTCGATCGAGTCCACCACCGGTTGCGGAGCCGGAACGGGCGGAGCCGTTTGACCCGGTAACAGCACCGAGACGATCGCGCTTTCCGGGTTTTCCGGCTGTCGATCGCTCAACAGCAGCGGCGATACTCCCATCCAGGCATAAACTTCCTGCTCCTCCGAAGTCATGGTCACGGCCACCACTTCCCGGGGTTCCGCAGTCCGAGCACCGCGCCCTCGGCTCCGTTCCGGTCGGCCATTGCGGCCTTGGGCGGCCGGGGCGGGGCTGGGTTGGGCAGCGGCGGCCACCGTGGGCGGCTCCAACGGTGCTTCATCCACCTCGGGTTCTGCCGCCACCGGCAAACTGGCCGCCCCGCGCCGACCCACCGGCTCATCGTTCCCTCCGCGACGGCGACGGCGACGGCGGCTGTTGCTGCCATTCAGGGACTCTTGATAGTTGGGATGGTTGCTCAGATCCAAATCCTGCAAGTTAGGCAAGGGATCTTCCAAGCTGGGGAGGCTGGCGATCGCAGCGGCCGGGGGGAGTTCGCGCGATCGGGAAACCGAGCGCCGACTGCCAACACTCGATCGACTCTTTTGCAGCATCGGAATACTGCGGCGATCGCCACTTTCTACATTGGGCAACAGGCTCACCGGTTCCGCATCGTCCGCCTCATCGGGTAGGTGGGCCAAAATGCCCAGGCCGCCACAGGTGGGGCAAGCACGGCCAAACAACTCATAGATGTTTTGGCCCTGACGTTTCCGGGTGAGTTCCACCAAGCCCAACTCGGAAAGCTGAGCAATTTGGGGCCGGGCCTTGTCGGACTTCAGCGCTTTGCTGAAATGTTCCAACACTTGCAGGCGATCGCGGTGGGATTCCATATCAATGAAGTCCACCACAATTACCCCCGCCAAATTTCGCAGGCGTAACTGACGGGCAATTTCCGTGGCCGCCTCGCAGTTCGTCCAAAGCACCGTTTCGCGGGCCGTGGCCGATCGGGTGAAGGAACCGGAGTTCACATCAATCACCGTCAGGGCTTCGGTCGGTTCAATGATGATGTAGCCACCGGAAGGCAAATCCACACGCGGCTTCAGGGCCTCGCGAATCGCCGCATTCACCCGGAAATATTCCAGAATTGACGATCGCTCCCGGTGATGGTCGATCGACACGCCCGGTAAGGTTTTGCTGCCCGCCCAGAGGGTCACCTGCTGCTTAATTCGCTTCATGCCCGAGTGGGAATCCACCACCACTCGGTTCACTTCTTGGGTATAGGCCTCCCGCAACACCCGTTGAATAAAGTCATCGTCCCGTTCCAGCAGGGCCGGCGCACGGGTCGAAGCCGCCTCCTGTTGAATCGATTCCCAACGGCGTTGCAGGGCTTCAAGATCTTCCATGATCGCCTCTTCGGCCACGCCCTCGGCCTCCGTGCGCACCAATAGCCCCATGCCCGCTGGCTTGATCAAAATGGCCAAGGCCCGCAGTCGGTGGCGCTCGTTCTCGCGCTCAATCCGCCGGGACAGGTTCACCCCCGACCCAAAGGGCATCAGCACCAAATAGCGACCGGGCAAACTGACTTTGCCGGTTAACCGAGGGCCCTTGTTACCCGTCGGTTCTTTCATCACCTGCACCAAGACTTTTTGCTGCGGCGCGAGGAGTTCAGTAATCGAACCAGCGGTTTTGCGCAACCGCAGCGGGCCCAAGTCGGAAACGTGAATGAACCCGTTGCGTTCGGAATCCCCAATGTTGACGAAGGCCGCGTCAATGCCGGGCAGCACGTTCTCCACCACCCCGAGGTAAATGTCGCCCACCTGGTGACTGCCGGTGGCCACGATCAGTTCTTGAACGCGATCTTCGCTAAAAACGGCAGCAATGCGGTGCTGTTCGGCGATGATAATTTGTTTGGGCATGCAGATTCCTCTGGGAATTCACGGGCGATCGCCACATGCGGTCTACTGCACCGCCGAGAGGATGCAGGGGGCGACCGTCGCCGGGGATAAGACAGTAATTAATCGAAGGCTCGCTGACCAACCGCTTCATGCAGGTTCGATCGAGAAAAGCAAACAGGGTGTGCGGCTGCATCCATCAAGGAGCAGCACAGCATCGATTGATTTCTCGGTTCAATCGAGCAGCTAGAAATACCGGAGACATTCACCTCGACCGGGGAATTGCCCAGAAGCAGAAGTCAAGACTGAGGCAAACTGCGCAGGGCCAAACCAACGAACAAACTCGCGATCAATCAAGAAGACCCCGGTATGGGGCTTTGATCGAGACTTGACCCAAAAGGGTTGCGACTGAATGGCGATCGACAACTTGATCCAGACACAATTCGATCAAAGCACGTTGGATTTGTTGGCCTGTTAAAAACCCCCTATCCAGCACAGCTTGAGCAACTCTCACTCAGTCTGGAACCGGTGACTTGTTAACAGGGATTGGCCAAAGCAGATGTTACGAGCTTAACCCTGCATCTTGCGGGTTTCCTACATCATCGAGAGCAAGTTTGGCTCTGAGGTGTGGTTGCCCGCAAAGAGTTAGATTCGTGGGCGGCATTCAATCGCCGAGGCAATTCCTGAGGATTGGCGGTGGCTCGGGATATTTTCGCTGCTGCACAGGCGCTCGATCGAGGACGGGCACTAAGCGCGTTCTGGGTAAATGCCTGGCTCGATTGATTTTGAAGGCGATCGGCTGCTGAGGCTTTGTCTTTGGTGGTGTCGCGCACCGGGACAATTGCCTAGCAGTCATCTCCAGTGTAGCAGGTGGCTAGCACAGAACTGGGGGGTTCACTAGAATCATGCGACTCTTCTCGCAAATTGTTACGAATTGCAATGATTTGCGAGGCTTGTTCACGGTTCACGGTAACAGCGTGCAGCGGCAACCCAGGAATGCAGCCACCAATGGACGATCGCCTCTACCTAACCACGCCTACCTAACCACGCCTCAGTTACCCGATCAATTAATTGCCCGATCAATTAGTTGCTAATTGCCAAATCAATTGCCAACTCGGGAGATGCAACCGATCGCACTGCGGCCGCCAACAGCAGTTGCAACCGGTGCGATCGCACCAAACTGATGTCTTGGCCCGTGGCTTGCTCCAGCAACCACACCAAATGCTCGGGCCGCAGTTGTTGCCCATCGTTGCGGCAGAGGCCCCGGAATCGCAGGGTGGCGGATTCGCCCGTGGGTGGCTCGGTGGGGTCAATCAGTTGCACCTGATCTAGCCAATCGCGCAGGTTCACTTGGGTGGTTTTGCCGGATTTGGTGGTTTTTTCCCAGAGCCATTCGGGGCGATCGAGCACAACAGCCAAGGCGGCGGCCCAATCGATCGCCCCGCCATCGGTGGCAGTGACGGTGATTTCGTATTCCGCGCGATCGAGCAGTTGGTTCGCCGCCGGATCTTTTAGGGGCACTTCCTCGATCGCCAGCAGGGGCAAATCCACCGGCAATTGGGCCGCCAAAGCGGCCTGGATCTGCGCCAGGGGCCAGAGATCTGTGAGTTCTAGATCGAGAATTTCTCCCTCACTGGTCACGCCCAAGGAGAGGGCATGGGCCGGCACAATCCGGGGTGAGGGATGGAAACCGCCCGTGTAGGACACCGGAATTGCTGCCCGACGCACGGCTCGATCGAGCAGGCGCATCAAATCCAAATGACTGAGCAGGGCCATTTCGCCCCGCTTGGCAAACCGCAGCCGCACCCGCTGGGCCCGGGTTTGATTGGGCTTGAAGTGGCCCTGGAACTGCGGAATCACAGGCGGCGGCACTACCACGTTATTGCCAAAGTCATAGCCACAAACCCCGCAATGGGAACAGCCCTCAAAGGAGCAGTCGGGAACTGTGGCCGCTTCGAGGGCCCGTTGCAGATCCTCTTTCAGCCATTTTTTGTCCACGCCGCTGTCCAGGTGATCCCAAGGCAAGGGGCGATCGAGCAGGGCGGCCGGGTCGATCGCCTCCGGTGCGGCCGATTCTCCTTCTTCAAAGGCGTTCCACTCACCCGCTTCCACTTGGCGATATTTCCAATGCAGGCCGGCTTCCTCGATCGCCTGTTGCCAAGCCCCAAAGGCGCGATCGAGGCTTTCCCACCAGGAATCCATCCCCGCGCCCAACTCCCAAGCCCGGCGCACCACCGGCCCCAACCGGCGATCGCCCCGGCCCACAAAATCCTCCATGGCCGAGATCCGCACATCGGTGAAATTCGCCTTCAGGCCACGAATCGTCCGAAATTCCTGGCGTAAGAGATCCTGTTTACGCAAAAACTCCGCCGTTGAAACCGTGTGCCACTGGAACGGCGTGTGGGGCTTGGGCGTGAAGTTCGAGATCGTCAGAGTGAACTGAATCCGCTTGCGACCGCGCGCGCCGCACTCCCGCTGGAGCCAACGGACGGTTTCCGCAATCCCCAACACATCCGCATCGGTTTCCCCGGGTAGCCCAATCATGAAATAGAGCTTGATTTTGTCCCAACCCTGTTCCCAGGCGGTTTTTACGCCCCGCAGCAGTTCCTCATTGGTCAAGCCCTTATTAATGATGTCCCGCAGGCGCTGGGTTCCCGCTTCCGGGGCAAAGGTCAAGCTGCTTTGGCGCGTGCCGCCAAGAATGTTGGCGATGTTTTGGTCGAAGCGATCAACCCGTTGGCTGGGCAATGACAGGGTAATATTTTCGCCCTGGAGCCGGTTTTTAATCTCCAGTCCCACGGCCGGCAGGGCCAAATAATCGGAGCAACTGAGGGACAGCAACGAAAACTCGTTAAAGCCCGTGGCCCGCATCCCGTCGGCCACCGCGTCAATCACTTCTTCGGGGTCTACGTCGCGGGCCGGGCGGGTCAACATGCCCGGTTGGCAAAACCGACAGCCCCTTGTGCAGCCCCGGCGAATTTCTACGGTTAGGCGATCGTGCACTGTTTCCACATAGGGAACCAGCCCGATCGAGTAGTGGGGCATGGGGGTGGCTACCCGCCGCAGCACCCGGGCCGGCACATCGGGCCGAGCGGGGTGCACTGACCCATCGGCCGCCATCTCGTAAAACTGGGGCACATAGACCCCCGGCACTTGGGCTAAGTCCAGCAAAATTTCCTGGCGACTGAGGCCCGCGTCTTTGCCCTCTTGGATCACGAGGCCAATTTCCGGCAACAGCTCTTCACCATCACCCAGGGCCACAAAATCAAAAAAGTCCGCGTAGGGTTCCGGGTTGGAGGTGGCCGTTTGCCCGCCCGCGAAGATCAAGGGACAGTCGGCGATCGGGCGATCGGCGCGATCAGCCCAGGTCAGGGGCAACCCGGCCAAAGCCAACATTTCCAGAATGTTGGTGGCCCCCAGCTCGTAGCTGAGACTAAAGCCCAAGATGTCGTAATCACTCAGGGGGCGGCGACTTTCAACGGCAAACAGGGGCGTTTGGCTGGCTCGCAGCTTGTCGGCCAAGTCCTGGGCGGGTAAATAGGCGCGATCGCACAGTTGGCGCGGCTGGGCGTTGATGATGTTGTAGAGGATCACATGGCCCAGGTTCGACGCGCCCACCTCATAAATTTCCGGGTAGGTCAGCACCCAACGCACCGTGGCCGACTCCCAGGGCTTGTGGACAGATCCCAGTTCGTTCCCCAGGTAGCGGGCAGGACGATTAATCTCAGTCGTGATCAGTTGGTCTACAGCAACGGTCACAGGCATTCTCCAGTGGACTCAGTTCGATCGTACCGAGCAAACTTCCGAATTCGGCAAAATCCAGCCAAACTCAATCCGGACAAAACAGTGGCACAGCGATCAATTCCAAGGAAGTCGCTTGTTGAATAGGCTAATTTCAATCGTCAGTGGGCATCCGTGCGATGGTGATAAAGATCACGCAGACAAAAGCGGCGCGATCGCATCAGCTCCCGCACCAACAACCGACAATACCCATAGCCAACTGTTCGTAATTAACAGGAGCTGACCGTGAAAGCAACCCATGCAATCCGGCGGTTGGTGGAAAAGGCCCTCTATCTCCGCCAACTGACTCCCGATATCGAGAACGAGATCAATTATGAGTTAACCCGCCAGGGTTATGTTTCAGATGCGGATTATGAAGCGCTGGAACTTCTCATGAGCGAGATGGATGAAGGTCGCATCCAACTGGTTCCGAGCGTTTAGTCAAAAGCTTGATGCCTAAATCTTAAGCTCCTCTTAAGCTTCATGGCAACTACCTGATCAAAACTTTCTGATCGAATCCCTGATCAAACCGATCAGCCGAATTGGCCTGATCCAATCGATCGAGATCCAGTCAATCCAGCCCCACGGATTCCGATCAAATAGACTTTCAATTCAGTCAATTCAGTTGAGTCAGGGGTCTTAGTCCACAGATCCCGATCGCAAGCTTCGGTCAAAGTCTTTGAGCCAAAAAGTCCTTGATCAGAGATCTTGATCGAAAATCGCTGCGGCACGACTCAGCACCCTTGGGCCCGATCGCCCCTTGTTCAACACCTCAGCGAGGGTTAATCAACGGACTTCCGGGATCCCACTGATCCGCATCGGTGGGAGCTTGCGGGCGAACAGTAGTCGCACAAATTTTTGGAAAACCATGCGGCCCGCCGCCGGTTCAATGTTGGGCAAGCAATGGGGCTTCAGGGCCAGCAAGTTCAGCAGTTCCAAATCGAATGCCGCCCGGAACAGGGCACTCGGCAACACCAAGTCCACAGCATATTCTTCCGAATAGATCGTTTGGGGACGATCGCTAGCTTCCCGGGCTAGTTGATCAGCGTATTCCGCCAGCACGATCGGTCGCACCCAGGTGGTTTGACGTTCCAAATTTTGGTCGATCGCCTCCGCCAACAATTGCCACCGATCGTGCTCCAAACAGAGCACCGGCCTTGCAGTCAGGGACGGGGTTGGTGAGTTCCCGGAATCATCCACCGTTGGCCCAGGTTCCGATTCAATCTCGATCGCGGGGTTAATCAACGGCGCAGCGGGCAAAGCGGGCAATGGCAAACCATCCATCGGAGCCAGACAGAATCAATCAGAAAGGACAATTTTGCAATCTCAGCGATCTAAACCGTAGCAAAATTCCAAATCTCTGGTATATTGTTATCCGGTCAGCGGTCGAAGCGCCTGACAACGACTCAAACCCCTTAGGGGCGGTTAGCTCAGCGGTAGAGCTCCTGCCTTACAAGCAGGCTGTCATAGGTTCAAATCCTATACCGCCCATTTTTTGAAACGGTCACTCAGGCCACTCTTTCTCATTCACCCGCTAGCACCAGCTTGCTAGCATCAACTTGTGATCGTCGAGACGGCTAGCGCCAGTCAGTCATATCCCTAATTGGATTTTGCTAATTGGGTTTTGGCTTTTGGCTTTGGCTTTTGGCTTCAGAGTCTCACGCTCAAGCTTTGTGCCGGTGCTTGCTTGCAGTCACATGGTTGAGCCGTCCATCGTTGGGGCATTTCGCTGATGGGCGGCTGGTCGGGAATTTTGATTGCGTCATATCCCATTCGGCTAAGCCAAGTGAATGCTGAGCCAGATTAAGTTTTTGCCAGTTGCTGCCAAACTCAGTTTTCGCCAGATTTACAGACTACTCTGAGCGCTGCTCTGAGCAATCCTCTGGCAGGTTAGAAATGATTGATTAAGCGATCATTGAGCGATCGCTGTGCCGACTGTTCGGCTGTTCGATTGCTGAGCATGTGGCTGGGGTTGAGCCTGTGCCTGGTGATGGATTCAGGGGCCACGATCGAGCCAGCCACCTAAGCCACTGAGCGCCCGTTGGCCAAATCGCGAATTAGGGAGACTTTGGCTTGCAGGTAGCCATCCAGCTCGGCCCGATCGCTGCGATCGATTCCGGGGCAACCGGTCATGAGGCGATCGGCCAAAAAGTTCACCAAACCGTCATCATCCAAGGCCAAGAGGGTGCTGGTTTGGATCGATTCAACCACCGACCACAGTTGCCGCATCAGTAGAGGTTTCATGAGAGACCCTCCTTAAGGTTTTCTTTATGTTGATAAGATAACCGCCATAGCCACCAACAGCAGGGAATGATACAAGACGATAGCTGTTGCGCGAGGTCATGCAACAAATCGATTCACAGCGTTACACTTGGCTCGATCTTGCCCTGATCTCCCTGACACCCCAATTTTGGCTCAGACCCTGACTGGCTCTGGAATTGCGGTCAATTTGTCAGTAGTCAATTCTTAAAATTCCCGCCTAAAACGCAACAATTGCCGTTAATAATCAAAAATTAATAATGAGTAATTTCGGCGACCATAATTTTGCTCGTCTATTCATTGAAACATAGTGGTCGCCGCTCGCAACGCTCACGGATCTGATGGCTGTCGTCGGAGTTTGACCATGAAAAAGCCGTCCATTTGCCAATGGTGGGGCCACAGTTCCAGCCAGCCGGCGGCGGTCACAAAGGGAGCCAAGGGAGAGTCAGGGGTGGGCGGTTCGATCGCCCAATGAGGATGGCGTTGCAAAAAGTCGCGGATAATTGCCCCATTTTCCGGCTCATGCACGGTGCAGGTGGCATAAACGGCTACGCCACCGGGCCGCACCCAAGCATCGGCGCGATCGAGTAAATCTCGCTGAATTTGCACCAACTGGGCCACGGTTTCCGGAGTCTGTCGCCAACGGGCATCGGCCCGACGATGCAACGTCCCCAACCCAGAACAGGGCACATCAAGCAAGAGGCGATCGCACTGGGTGGGCACTTCCTCTAAACCGCTGATCGGGCCCGATTTCGATCGAGACCGATCGCGCTTGCGGGCAGCGGTGACCAGGGGTGCCTTGCCTCCGGTGCTGTCCGCTTCCACCATCCGAATCGATCGCAATCCCAACCGCCGCACCGTGTCTTGCACCTTCCGCAGGCGAGATCCAGCGCGATCGATCGCCCAAATCTGACCCTGATCTTGCATCAGGGCCGCAATATGGGCTGTTTTTCCGCCCGGCGCAGCACAGGCATCAATCACCGTTTCGCCCGGTTGCGGATCCAACAACAGAGCCACTAACTGGGCGCTGGCATCCTGCACTGTCCACCAACCGGCTCCATAGCCCGGAAGGGTGGCGATCCAGGCCCGGCCATTGTCCGGCCCATTGGTTGATCGGGAATCTGGCTCGGTGGCGATGGTTTCTGCCAAAGGGTCATCCCCATGGCCCCGTTGGGCCGCTAACCGCAGAGCATTGGGCAGGTGGTCGATCGGGGTGACGGCCACACCGGCCGCCGTTAGGGCCGCCATCACTGTTTCGCGATCGGTCACCAAGGTATTCACCCGCAAGTCGATCGTCGGGGGCTGGTCAAACCATTGGCACAACTGTTCCGTTTCCGCTTCCCCCAGGCGATCGAGCCAGGTTTGCACAATCCAGTTTGGGTAACTGTAGGTTTGGGCCAACCGTTCCACCGGCTCAAGACCCGCCACCGAGGTCAGCGGGTTCGGATTTTTGGCTTTTTGGCGTAAATATCCCCGCAGCAAGCCATTGACGAACCCACTTAGCCCCTTTAAACCGCAGAATTTGGCCAATTCCACGGTGGTGTCCACGGCGGCCGAATCTGGAATTCGATCGAGATAAATAAGCTGATATAAACCCAACCGCAACAAATTGCGGAGGGTCGGCGGCTGTTCTTGGGCGGAACGGGTCGCCAGGCGATCGATCCAACCGTCCAAGGCCCGCAACTGTCGGGTGCAGCCATAGACCAACTCCGTCACCAACCGGCGATCGCGCCCGTCCAAATCCCCATACTGACGCATGACCCGATCGAGTGCCGCATCCGCATAGGCCCCCGCTTCAATCATCCCCAAGGCCGTGAAGGCCGCATGGCGAGCCACCAGGGCGCGATTTTTAGGAAGCGTTGCACCTTGCATAGCCATGACAAACACCCAAAAACGGGAGCACAGATAGAGAACAGGGGAACTGTCCAGAATACAGGCGAACCGGGCAAACCCGATCCGCCTGGAAAAGTTGATGGTCATTAAGGAGCGATCGAGGGCGACCCGTGGCGGTCAGTCATTAGTCATTGCCATGGTTTCCGGCCCACCAGTCCCACAGGGATTCGCGGGGCAACTAGGGGCAATAGGGGCAATAACCGTTGATTAACCAGGGGCAATAACCGTTGATTAACCCATTTGCGGGCGATCGGGAGTCATCTCCAAAGACGGCGCGATCACGTCCAGCGACTCGGGGGTCTTGCCAGCCAAATTCCCCGCCTCATGGGGACTCAGACAGGCCTGATCCTGGGGCTGCTGACAGGCCACCATCGTTTTCACATGCTCCATTTCGTCGTCGCGGATGGCCACAAACACATCGTAGAGGTTGTCAATGACTGGGCGGCGACTTTCGGGCACTTGGGCCGTTTGGAACTCATCAAACAGATACAAATCTCCATCGCGGTAGTAGCGCTGAGCAATTTCCGGCGCAGGTTCCGCTTTCAACATGGCTTCCGCTTGATGCAAAAACTTGTTGTAGGACGCATAGGCGTGTTTTTCCACCAGTTCCATGAAATGGTAGGCAGATTGGGGAGACACCAAATACACCCCCACAATGATCCAGTAGTAAACCAGGGCCGCAGACTTGGCGATCAGGCGATCACTCCAAACCTGATTTCCTCCCAAGGCTTCCATGATCAGCAAGTGGTGCAATTCATTCCAAGATTCCGCAAAATGCACCTTCAGCCAGTCCGCCTTGCGCCACCAACCCAAGGTTTCGTAGAGGTGCAACACGGACATGTAAGCAAAGTAGGGAACGCGGGCCACGGTTTCCAACACGTAAAACCGAGGATAGGGGCGATCTTTATACAAAACATTGATCACCCAAACAAGAATGCCAACTAGCAAACGAATCATGGTGCTGCTCCAGGAAGGTTGCAGGCAAAGGTGCTATGGCACGGAAGAGCTGGGAAACTGTGGTTGAAGATTTTGACCGAATAACCTTGCTCAGGAACCAGTGCTGTTTTTGAGTGCTGGTTTTGGGTTTCGATCGCTCACCCTGGTCACGCCGTGCCAGCCTTTGACCTAAGCTGGTTTGATCCTAACGACCGCTGTAGGAAATAGCTGAGCGGTGAAGGGATGAAAGGGCTGAGTTAGGCAAATTCAGGTAATCTCGCCCCGGCCAAAGAGTTGTCAAGTCACCCGATCGAGCATTGCTAAAGAAATTCCGAAAAACCCTAACAAATTACAAAACTGATACAAATAAATTCAGTAAGATTTCGGAATCTATCAGAACTTATCGGATTACTAGCTTCCGCAACGTGGTTTATAAGTTTGTAAGGGCCAGGTAAGCTGTTAAGGGTTTCATGACCTTTGGCTGGACAATTTGGATGATTTCCTAAATTTCATGGCATTTTGCGATGCAGTTCTGTGTGGATCGTCTTGATCGGGCGATCGAGCGATCAAAGCCATCGAATTTGTCGAATTGATCGAGTTGGCTAGCCTTTAAAACAGCATTTGAACGGTGGACAGCAACATTGTGACGGGAATAACTGGAAGCGGAAATTTCAAGCGATTGGTTTTAGTGGTGCTGACCGTGTTGGCCTTGTCGGTTTCTGGGTTGTCCTTGGTGGGCAGCTTTACCCAAACCCAGATCCAAAGTCGTCTGGAGCTATATCAAACCAATCTGATGTTGCGGGCCACGGGAGAACTGGACTTACCGCCCGATCGCCCGACCGAAACCGACGACCCGATCACCGTCCTGCGGCAGCAACTGTTGGGCGATCGCACCTTTGCCGATGCTCGCCAGCAATATCAGGCCTTTCGCGAGAAAGCTGCCTTGAGTGCAGAAAAATTCATCCGCGAATTAACCACCCCGGCGAACAATCGATCGGCAAATTCTGAGGCTAGCGACTTAGCTACAGCGGGGCCAGACTCTGACTTCGATCGGCTAGCCCAACAATTGCGCGAGCTGGCCGCCGTAGACCTACGATTGGGCCTGCTTCAGGCCCGGTTGGGAGATTCCGCCGCCGCATTGACCACTTGGCAGCAGCTTGCCCGCCTTTCAGCTTCCATGCCCGACTCGATCGATCCCCAAAGTTTCCTCAGTGACTTTGACGAAATTCGAGAAAATTTGGCTCTGTTGTGGGGAAATCGCAACCAAATCACCAACCAAGTCACTAACCAAATCACCCCAGCGCTACCGCCCGCCATCGCCCAAGGCATTGAAGGCAACATCCGACAATTTTTGGGGGGATGGTTCCGCAATGCCAGCTTGGCCAGACTGTACCGTCTGCAACAGCGGCCGGCTGAACTCAGCCTTCTGGCCGCCGAAACCAACCTGCAAGCCGAGTCCCTGCTGTTGAAACTGGCCGCCGTTAACCTCATCCCCGGCCTGGCCCTTCTCTGCGGCATCATTAGCCTGATCGCCTTGCTGGTGCAACGCTTCCTGAAGGGATCTAACTCACTGCTGTCCCTCGCCTCCGTTCAATGGACGGTTCCTTGGACGGGTGAAACCATCTGGGAAGTGTTCATCCTTGGCTTTTTTGCGATCGGACAGATTGTTGTTCCCCTCATCCGCTCGATCGGGCTGCAACTGCTTGGCATTCAGCCCAGCACCCTCACGGGCGGAACCCAAGCCGGCATCATCCTTTTCAGTTACGGACTCATGGCCGCCGGGAGCGTCCTAACCCTGCGCTACGCCGTCAAATCCTATCTACCTCTTCCAGAAGGCTGGTTTCAGTTCAAATGGCAAAATGGCCGCTGGCTGGTCTGGGGCATCGGTGGTTACTGTGTGGCGCTCCCGATCGTCATTCTTGTTTCCCTGGCAAATCAGCAAATTTGGCAAGGACAAGGGGGCAGCAATCCCATCCTCTCGATCGTCCTTGAAAACCGCGACCCCGTCGCCATCACCTGCTTTTTCCTAACCGCCTCGATCGCGGCTCCCCTGTTTGAAGAAACCCTCTTTCGCGGCTTCCTGCTTCCTTCCCTCACTCGCTATCTACCCCCATGGGGAGCCATTGGCCTCAGCAGCTTGATCTTTGCCCTCGCCCACCTCAGTCTCTCGGAAGTCCTGCCGCTCACAACCTTGGGCATCGTTCTTGGTGTGGTCTATGCCCGATCGCGCAATCTTCTGTCCTCAATCCTGCTGCATGGTTTATGGAACAGCGGCACCCTCGCCAGCCTGATCCTGCTCTCCAGTCGTTAACCGCTGCCCTCGGCCAATCTAGCCTCCAGCCCTAGTCTTCAGGCTCCCCAGCATTCATTAAAAATTCATTCAATCGGACGGCCCCTGAGGAGTCCGGTGCTAGCTTGTGGCCAAACCCTTGTGTCATCAAGATTTACAAGATCTGACGACGACTCAGGGTGCTTGGTTTCAACGTCGTGGAGTCTATCACCATGCAAAATCCCGAGTGGTCTTCACTGGGCGATCGCGACTACAGCGTCAACTCAGGAGACTGGATTGGCAAAGGCTGGTCTATGTTTCAGAAAGACGCTGGCCCCTTAGTGGGCTTCTTTGTCGTCGTCCTTCTAATTAACATCGTCTTAGGTGTTATTCCAGGTATCGGCTCGATCGCCAGTTCTGTCATTGGCCCCATCTTAAACGCAGGCTTTTTAATCTACAGCTTCAAGATTTTACGAGAGCAAACTCGTAGCTTCGGAGACTTTTTTGAAGGCTTTAGCCAATTCGGAGACCTCTTCCTTTTTGCCCTCGTTTCCGGTCTCATTTCTTCACTACCCATGCTGCCCGGTGCAATCCTGTTGGGCATCGGCACCGCCATGAGCGAAGGTAGCGAACCCCCCTCACCCCTGCTCATCGTTGGAGGAATTCTCCTGCTCATTGGCATCATTCCCGCCATCTACTTGGGCATCTGCTACTCCATGGGAATGCCTCTCATTATCGATCGGCGAGTGCAGTTCTGGCCCGCCATGGAAATGAGCCGGAAGGTCGTTAACAAACATTGGTGGGGAATTTTCGGCTTCTCCTTTCTCCTCGGTCTGCTGAATCTGGCAGGCGTGATTCTTTGCTTTGTTGGCATCCTGGTCACTGCACCCGTTTCCATGTGCGCGATCGCCTACGCCTATTCCCAGATCTTTGGTCTAGCACCCAAAGTTGCCATGAGCGATTCAGGCAACAACAGCTAGCATCGTCCGACAAACTGAACTTTCTGAATAATTAGGGGGTGACCACTTGTCACCTCCATTTAAATACCTCAGCTTAATTTCAAGTTAATTTTCAGTAATTGCGTAGTATGGATCTCTAATTTATCCCTGATGATTCATCTCTACAATTTCACTATCAATTCATTACTAAGAGCATTTAAGACAGAAGTGTTGAATCTAAACACAAAACTTCATATTCTAGGCAACAAGAGTTTCTGGCAGTAAATCATAGCTCCAATGACTGATTGAGCCATAGCGACCGAGTACAACTTGCAAATATCGCAATTTATCTAGTAGCGTCTGACTATAGAATTGCGGCAATTCTATTAACTGCAAGATGGCATAAGCAATTAAGACCATGTAGATCTGTATTGCTACGCCATTTTGATTTTTCGTAATGAGCTGATCTAATTTTAAATGCATCTTTAAGAACTTCCATAGCAACTCAATCTGCCAGCGCTTTCGATACAGTTCTCCAATCTCT
>NZ_JACJQD010000023.1:0-21985 GCF_014696485.1 Limnothrix sp. FACHB-1083
AGTCCGATCAATTGTTTTGTGCATCTGCTCAGTGGGCTGATTGCCTACTGTCATCAGCCCAAGAAACCGTCCCTCGATTTGGCTGCGCTGGGAATTGAGCTGCCTGCTTAAACCGAACTGACGTTAAACGAAGGAGAGGATGCGTTCATGGCTCAATGAACCAGCATCCTCTCCTTTTTAATGGTTGCACTTCTTTAGGGTTGCACTTCGTTTGAACTGCGTTTGAAGGGCGGCGGTAGATGAAATCTTGAGGGGGATCTGAGTAACGTCGAAGCTGTGGCGTTAGGAGTTGGCAGGTGGTGCAGAACGCAATCGTTGAAATTGGCCTCAGCCGGGTTGGGGCGCTTCCTGCCCATGATTTCTGGCCCATTTGCTGAAAGCCCATTCATCCCTGCAACAGACCATTAACTCCTGCAACAAATCAATTGTGATTAGCGGATTTTGATCAGCCAATTTTGGTCAGCCTTTGATCAGCCAATGTTGCCATGAGTTGTGACTAGGATTCCAACAGGAACCACACAAACATCGCTTTAATGGCGATTGGGATGACCCAAGGCTTCATCAAAGCTTTCATCCACCATCATTGAGGACAGCAGAACGGGCGCAAACAAAACGGCAATTACGAGTAGCACAGACATTGATGAACCTCCCTTTTGGGTGAAGGGTAGAGGTAGGAGTTGCATCGCTCAATGGATGCAGGATAGATGCTTTCTGGGTGGATTGCTTTGTACTTTGATTGTGTCATGATCGCCCGATCAAGCCAGTGATGGTTCAGCCCGTGGCGCGTGACAGTACTCGGCGGCTTTGTCGATCGTTGTCGTCAGTCTGAGCGATCGCGATCGCACCCCCATGGTGTCCCAGTGTTCGTTTCCTAGGTTAAGCATCCCTAGGTTAGGCATTCATGGAATCAGCCACGGGATGAATGATCTAGATTTCCCAGATTCCAGCTTCCTAGATTCCAGCGCGATCCAGAGCAATCACCAGTTTTTTACAAGATTTCCTTGAGAAATTCTCTGGGAGTGATTTCAAGGCATTTCAGGCCAGTTCTGGGGCGATCGATCCGGCAACAACTGATTTCGCGTATGATTAGGGCCGCTCAATCCAAGACGAGTGGGCAAACCGATTGAACCCAAATTCGTCGCTACTGGACTTGGGTGCTGGATCTTGAGAAGTAGCAGTTGAGAGGGTAGCGGTGGCCTACAGGGCCTTGAAGCAATGGCTCGCTCGTTACTGGGAGAGCATTGCTAAAGCGATCAATCGTCCAAACGATCATGAAGGTCAACAGATCACCAAGAGCATTTCGACCATTGAACCCTAACCCAAAGATCGCTTTTGATCTCCCTTGGTCAGGACAAATTGCCCGTTAGCAAATTGCCAATTAAAGCACCAACTTTGCTGTTTGGCGAATTGGCTCATTTAATTGGTCGGCTATCGATGCTCCGATGCCCATTAGCCTACATCAGAATCGGCAAAATTTATCCCTTTCTTCATTTAGCGATTCACTGCTTCTAAATTCTATGCAAATTCGCCGCATTCAACCCAATCCAGCCGTTGCCGTTGATACCTTGCGCTATCAAGTGCGTGTGCCCGATAGCGAGCCTCGCCATATTTTGGAAAAAATCGTTTGGCACAAGGAAGCAGAGGTCGATCGGCTGCGGGAATCGTTACCCCTGGTTAAACTTCAGCAACGGGTGCGAGAAGCCCAGCCCCCTCAAGACTTTTTAGCCGCATTGCGCCAACCGCCGGCCCCTCAACCAGCGCTGATTGCGGAAGTGAAAAAAGCCTCCCCCAGCAAGGGCGTGATTCGTGCGGATTTTGACCCGGTGGCGATCGCCCAAACCTATGAGGCTAGCGGCGCGGCCTGTTTGTCGGTGCTGACAGATCAGGAGTTTTTTCAGGGCAGTTTCGATTATTTGGCGCAAATTCGGCAGGCGGTTAATTTGCCGCTGCTCTGTAAAGAATTTGTGCTTTATCCTTACCAAATTTATCTGGCTCGATCGCTCGGGGCCGATGCCATCTTGTTAATTGCAGCCATCTTGACTGATACGGATTTGCAATATTTCTTGAAGATTATTAATGCCTTGGGAATGACGGCATTGATTGAGGTGCATACCTTGGCCGAATTAGACCGGGTTTTAGCCCTGGATGGGGTGAAGTTGGTGGGGATCAATAATCGTGATTTGGCCACATTTCAAGTGACGCTGGAAACCACGATCGCCCTCTTGGAAACGCGGGGTGAGCAACTGCGATCGCGCGATATTTTGGTGGTCAGTGAATCGGGCTTGGGCAATCGTTCAGATCTCGATCGGGTGCTGAATGCCGGAGCCGGGGCCGTGTTGGTGGGGGAATCACTGATGCGTCAGCCGGATGTGGGCCAAGCGGTCAATGATTTGCTGCATGGCACGACCGATCGCGAATGAGCCTCTAGATCAACCCCAGCCCGTCAACCATCCTCTCGGTGGTGGATGGTTGAGCGGTCACTTGCGGCAATGGTGGAGCACCAATGGCTGAGGGAGAAAGGGTTTAGGGCCGATCGTCATTTCCATCACCGTCGGGGTTGGGTCTCCCAACCCTAACCCGGGCGATCACCACAACCCTGTCCATCCCTGGGAACACCCAAGGATCACGGGAACTAGGCGGGGAAACCCCGCCCCTACGACTGATTGGTTTAAAGAACGAGGTCATCAGGGTTTCAGGTGATTTGACGACAGGCTCTAAGTCCCTTGTTTGCGTTGATCACGGGGGTGTGCAGCGTAGCAATTCGGACTTTCCAGACATTCTTTCTTTCCAGACATTCTTTTAAAGATTGATTGATTAAAAAATTAGGTAGTACTGCAACTCAGTAATGAGGAACAGGCGGCAGTCTGTCTGGGCAGGCAATCTTGCACTGGAAATCATCATCTTGCAAACAGCGCCGAAGTTTGTTCTATGAATGCAAATATACGAACTAGTTCTAAAAATCTAAATCAGTCTTGCCTGTCAGTGCTACAAATCACTGCCTAAAGCCGCCATTCGTTCTGAAATCAGAGTAATGTTGCTGCCTAAAACTAATATTAGGTGTTATCTTGAGTCAGCCTACTTTTACAGAGTCGATCGCGGATTTATTTTGATAGGGTAAAGATCTCGGATTTTCCTGTGCGATTTTTTACACTTGAATATTTTCTTGTGTAATTTTTTACACTCAATCAATTTCTTTCACAAAATTTTTACAAATCTCCGATAGAGTTGGCAGTCAGCAATCAACCTCATGACACAAGGGAAATGGGAGCTACCATCTGCTTTGAAATGAAACAAATAAGTTACTCTAGCTGTTCATAACTTAGAGCAAATTTCACAGCCCGAGCGCATGACCTAATCACTTGCCACCGACTTCAGATCGTTATGATTTTGCACTCCCAACCAACCGACCGAAAGTTTGCAGCCACGCTGCCAAGCCTTAGTTCTTTCCTCAGCCTGAAGTTGTCTCGCAACCTGCTGATGCGGTTGATTGTGGGAGGCACGGCGCTGCTCGTAGGCGTGGGCGCATATATTAGCTATCAAACTGTGCGCCAAGCAACATTGGAAAACTTAAAGCAGGATGCACTATCCCGTGTGACCAACAAGTCCCAGGATATTGATAGTTGGTTGGCATTGTTGAAAACACGCGTGGAAATGTTATCCAACGTTGGAGTAGTGCGATCGATGAACTGGGCGATCGCTAGTCCTTATCTCAAAGCGGAAGATCAACGAATTGGAGATTTTTCGTTTTTTGGCTTCACCACAGCAGCAGGAATCCGCCAAAGCACTGTTGCCAAAACCAAGCCGGCCGATGTGCGCGATCGCCGGTGGTTTCAGAAGGCAATGACTGGGCAAATTTATGTCGATGATCCCATGATTGCTCGGATCACTCGTGTACCTGGCGTGGCCATTGCTGCACCTATTTTTAAAGATCAAAACTCAAAAGAGAAACCCGCTGGAGTCATCCATGGGGTGGTCACGATCGATCGGATCAAGCAAGTCACCAATCAGTTGAAATATGGCGATCGCAGCTATGCCTTTGTGCTCAATTCCAAGGGCGAGGCGATCGTGCATCCCAACTCAGCATTCATGTCCACCATAGACAAGCCCGCGCCAAGCTTGGTAGTTGCCCAAGACCCAGGGTTGGCCCACATTGCCCAACAGATGGTCAATCGGCAACAGGACATTCAATTGGTCAAAATTGACGGACTTGAAAGCTATGTGGGTTTTCGACCACTCACCGAAGCGCAATGGTCTGTGGCACTGGTGATTCCACGCCAGAATATTGAATCTCAGCTTCAGCTACTGGATGGCATTGCGATCGTTGTTTTGCTCCTCGTGGGCACGCTGATTGGCGTTTTGGTCTATGTTCAATCCACGGAGCAAGCACAGCTCAAGCAATCCAAAGCCGCAGCAGATTCCGCCAATCAGGCCAAGAGCGAATTTTTATCGAACATGAGCCATGAGTTACGCACGCCCCTGAATGGCATTTTGGGCTATGCCCAAATTCTCAGTCGCTCCAAAACTTGGGGCAAAAAAGAACAGGATGGCATCCAAATTATTCATCAGTGCGGAACCCACCTACTGACCTTAATTAATGACATTTTGGATCTTTCTAAGATTGAAGCTCGTAAATTTGACCTGGCAATTAATGAATTTCATTTGCCCTCGTTTCTGCAAGGCGTTGGCGAAATTTGTCGAATTCGCGCTGAACAAAAAGGCATTGCTTTTATCTATCGAGCTGATTCAGATCTACCGATTGGGATTCGCGCCGACGAGAAGCGACTACGCCAAGTCTTGATTAACCTTCTCGGCAATGCAATCAAGTTTACTGATAAAGGACAAGTGACATTTCGCGTTCAAGCCCAAAAACTCGATGATCCGTCCCTATACCGTCTGCGATTCCAGGTTGAGGATACGGGTGTGGGGATGACACCAAAACAATTAGAAAAGATCTTTTTGCCATTTGAGCAAGTGGGTAATAGCAAAAAGCAGTCAGAGGGGACTGGTTTAGGACTCGCTATCAGCCACAAAATTGTGTCCTTAATGGGTAGCCAAATTGAAGTGGAGAGCACACTGGGCCAAGGCAGTACCTTTTGGTTTGATGTGCAGCTACCGGAGGCCAAAGAATGGGCAACCGCCTCTCGAACAATTGACCAAGGAACGATTGTGGGTTATGAAGGCAAGCAACGCACCATCATTGTGGTAGATGATCGTTGGGAAAACCGCTCTGTGATTGTTAGCCTCCTAGAGCCACTTGGATTCAAGATGGTGGAAGCCCAAAATGGTCAAGATGGTTGGGAAACTGCACTGAATCATGCTCCTGACCTAATCATTACGGACTTGATGATGCATGTCATGGATGGCTATCAACTACTCAGACAAATTCGCGCCTCTGAAACTTTGCGCAATGTTGTGGCGATCGCGTCGTCAGCCAGTGTCTTTGAAAGCAATCAGCAAGAGGCGATCGATGCGGGCGCTAACTTGTTTTTGCCCAAGCCAGTCCAAGCTGAAGTGCTGCTTCAAATTTTGCAAGAGCAACTTAACTTAACTTGGATTTATGAGCAAGCCAGCGTCCCTGATCCTGCCTCAAAAACGGAACCTCTTCAGACCCAAGATGTGATTCCTCCCGCTTCAGAAATTGTGCAACAGTTGCACGATCTCCTGATGGACGGTGATACTCAAGAAATCTTATCCATGGTTGCTGAACTGGCAGCGTCCAACCCGAGCATGGCACCTTTTTCTGAGCAAGTCACTCAATTGGCGACTCGCTTTCAACTTAAACAACTACAAGCATTGCTTGAGCGCTACTTAGCTCAATAGCAAAAATGGTTATTGAGCTTGCTTCTCTCGGTTTAATGATCCTCAACACTTCAAGAAGATCTAGAAAATTTTGGGAAATGCTTGCATAGTCTCTCCCAATCACTGGATGATTAAATTAACTCCTGATGGCCTATGTCAGCATCTGCGTCGAATGAATTTATTTTAGTTGTGGATGATAATCCAACTAATTTGGCGGTTTTATCAGAAGCGCTGAATAGTGCCGGGTTGCGTTTTCGCGTGGCGATTGATGGTGAAAGTGCATTGGCGCAGGTCGATCGCAATCTTCCAGATCTCATTTTGCTAGATGTCCAAATGCCAGGTATTGACGGCTTTGAAACCTGCCGCCGCCTCAAGGCTAATCCACTCACAAGGTCGATTCCAGTTATTTTTACAACTGCTTTTTCAGACACGGAAAATAAAGCCAAAGGCTTTGCCCTAGGAGCAGTGGACTATATTCCCAAGCCATTTGATCAAACAGAAGTTTTAGCTCGACTACAGGTTCACCTCAAGCTCAAAAAACTAACGGAGTCTTTGGAACATCAAGTTCATGACCGCACAGCCGCTTTGCAAAAAATGCAAGTGCAGCTTGTTCAGCAGGAAAAGCTATCAAGTTTGGGAGAAATGATTGCGGGCATTGCACACGAAATCAATAATCCCATTAACTTCATTGCCAGCAATGTGGATCCGCTGCGAGAGCACATTAACAACATGGCGGAAATCCTGCGGCTCTATCAGCAAGAACATCCGCAGCCTTCCCCAGAATTAGCCGCCGTTTTGGAAGATTTGGAACCGGATTTTATTTTTGAAGATAGCCTCAAGATTATCAATTCCCTGACGCTGGGAGCCGATCGAATTCGCGGAATTTCCACATCGTTGCGCACTTTTTCACGTGCTGATACTGAAACTAAAATTCCAGCGAACTTGCATGAAGGCCTAGACAGCACCCTGATGATTCTGCAACATCGCTTGAAAAGCAGTGATCATCGTCCGGAGATTTCGATTCTCAAGTCCTATGGTGAATTGCCTCTACTGCCTTGCTATCCAGGACAAATCAATCAGGTATTCATGAATTTGCTCGCCAATGCGATCGATGCACTAGAGGAGAGCGCACTGAAAGGCAAACCCCCCGATTCTGGGCTGCAAATTCAAATTACAACTCAGACCACCAACGATCAGCAAATTGCGGTTTGCATTGCTGACAATGGAATCGGCATGAATGAGTTAGTCAAGCAACGGCTATTTGAGCCGCTGTTTACAACCAAGCCCGTTGGCAAGGGGACAGGACTCGGCCTAGCGATCGCCCATCAGATTGTGTCTGAAAAGCATAGCGGCACTTTGGAGGTGCAGTCAGAACTAGGGCGAGGCACTCAATTTCTGATTCGTTTACCGATTAATCCAAAATAAATTGATTCGGAATTGTCGCAATTTGCTGAAACTATCGGCTATTTCGATTATTGAAATTGTATGAATTACAATTTATGAATTGCGATCAAACAATAATTTATCCTGCGCGCGATCGCACAACCTTGTTAGCCCCAAGCATTGGTCAAGAGTTAGTCAAGAACTGATTAATATTTGCGCTATTCATTAGCTCTCGCTGGCAAATTTCATCAAGACTTGCATCGTGATCCCGTGACAGAAGCAGCGCGATCGCCCGAAATGACCTTGCTATAATCACCCAATTGCCCGGACTCTGGGCAACTTAGCAATCGTTAAAGGGCGATCGAATCATGGCAGATTGGCAAGTGATTTCCGGCGGCGTAACGGCTCCTAAGGGTTATAAAGCGGCGGGCATTACGGCGGGGCTGAAACCCTCAGGCGCGCCGGACTTGGCCCTGATTTATTCTGAAGTGGAGGCGATCGCCGCCGGGATTTTTACCACCAGCCAAGTGCGGGCCGCCTGCGTGGACTACTGCCGCGATCGCCTGCAAGCCAAACCCAGCGCCCGCGCCATTTTGGTGAATGCGGGGCAAGCCAACGCCGCTACGGGAGCAGCCGGGGCCGCCGACGCAGAAGAATGCGCCCAACTTCTGGCTAAAGAACTGGACATCGATCCCAACACCGTGTTGCTGGCTTCCACGGGCGTGATCGGTCAGCGGATCAAAATGGAACCGATGCGCGCCGGGATTCCGCAAGTGGTGGCGGCCCTGTCCGACGAGGGGGGAGCCAGCGCTGAAAAGTCGATTTTGACGACGGATTTGGTTACGAAGTCGATCGCCCTGGAAACCATGATTGGTGATCGCCCCGTGCGGATTGGTGGCATGGCTAAGGGATCGGGAATGATCCACCCGAACATGGCGACGATGCTGGCTTTTGTCACCTGTGATGCGGCCGTGTCGCCCCAGCTCTGGCAAGAAATGCTCTCGCGGGCGGGCGATCGCAGCTTCAACCAAATCACCGTCGATGGCGACACCAGCACCAACGATTCCCTGTTTGCCCTGGCCAACGGTCAATCGCGCACCCCAGCGATCACCCAGTGGGGCCCGGAAGCCGAAAAGCTGGAAGCTATGCTAACGGCGGTTTGTACCCACTTGGCCAAGGCGATCGCCCGCGATGGAGAAGGGGCGACCTGTTTGATTGAAGTGGCCGTCAGCGGTGCGCCCGACGAAGCCGCCGCCCGCGCCGTCGCCAAGACGATCGCCGGTTCCGCCCTCACCAAGTCCGCCATTTTCGGTCGCGATCCCAACTGGGGCCGGATTGCCGGGGCCGCCGGTCGCGCCGGGGTGAAGTTCGACCAAGGCAACCTGCGGATTCAGCTCGGTGACATTGTGTTGATGGAAAACGGGCAACCGTTGGCGTTCGATCGGATGGCAGCTCACAACTACCTGAAGGCCGCTGCTGAGGGTGAATATTTGAAAACCGATACGGTGGCGATCGGGGTCAGTATTGGCGACGGGCCCGGCTCCGCAAAGGCTTGGGGCTGCGATCTCAGCTACGACTACGTGAAGATCAACGCTGAATACACCACCTAATTCTGATGGTTGAATTGGTTGAATCTCGTTAGGCAAGGGGCTGAAGCCCCTTGTCTGGGGTGGTAATTGTTAGGGCATTTCGTCGAGTCCAGCGTAGAGATCCTCGATCGCGATCGTTAAACCAATACTGATTAATTCCATCCGATCGCCTGCTTGATAGGTTTGGCTTTCCCAACGATCGCCCGCCACCCGTCGCCGACATTCCACGGCGGCTTTTTCTTGGTCGATTAAGACATATTCTTCGAGGGTTTCGACCAATTGATAATCCTCAAACTTGGTGGTGTGATCGAATAATTCCGTAGAGGGTGATAGCACTTCCGCAATCAGTTTGGGATAACGCTTGACATAGCGATCGGTGCGATCGCGCGGGTCACAAGTCACAAACGCATCGGGATAGTAAAAGAAGCGATCGGCATAGCTGACTTTCACATCGCTGCCATAGAATCGGCAATCGGTTTGGCGTAAATGCCCATGAATTGCACTCAGCAAATTAATGCAGAGGGCGCTATGGTTGCCGCTGCCACCGGCCATGGCGTAGACCAATCCCCCGCGATATTCATGGCGCTGGTTACTGGATTCCTCAAACGCTAAATAATCAGCAGCGGTAAAGGAATTGGGAATGGCAATCATAGGGCAATTCTGTTTGTTGAAGAAAGATCGCTGTCATCTATGCCATGGTGTCTAAATTCTCATAGAGATCTTCGATCGCGATGGTCAAACCAATACTGATTAATTCCACCCGATCGCCCGCCTGATAAATCTGGCTTTCCCAGCGATCGCCCGCCACTCGCCGCTGACATTCCACAGCGACTTTTTCTTGGTCAATTAAGACATATTCTTCGAGGGTTTCGATCACTTGATAATCCTCAAACTTGGTGGTGCGATCGAATAATTCCGTAGAGGGCGATAGGACTTCCGCAATCAGTTTGGGATAGCGTTTGACATAGCGATCAGTGCGATCGCGCGGGTCACAAGTCACAAATGCACCGGGATAATAGAAGAAGCGATCGGCATAGTTAACCTTTACGTTGCCCGATCGCACCGCGCAGCCAGATCCCCGCAAGTGCCGTCGCATCAGTTCCAACAAGTTTAGGATTAGCTCATCGTGGCGATCGCTCCCGCCGGCCATGGCATAGACCAGCCCTTCGCGATACTCAAAGCGCTGGTGATTGTTTTGCTCAATCACCCAATAATCGGCAACGCTAACCCCACTGGGAACTGCAACCATCTTGCGACTGTCCTGGCGCTCTGAACTTTAGGATAGCAAATGGATAGGAGCCAGCGATCGCTCAGATTATTGATCTGTAAAGATTAAATGCTGTGCTGAATCCGGAAAATGGGAAATTGATTGACATTTAATGGATACAAAATTAACGATCGCCCTATTTGTCAAAGCGCCCGAATTAGGGCAAGTAAAATCGCGGCTTGCCAAGACAATTGGGGCGGATTTTGCGACGGAATTTTATCGATCAATGGGGCGGGACTGGTTCGATCGCCTCACCGCATTTGCCGATCGTCAGCAAGCCGATATCTGCGTGTTCTATGCACCGGATTTGGGGCGATCGACCGTGCGCGACTGGTTGGGCTGTGACGATCGGCAACTGGTGGCCCAGGGCGATGGGGATTTGGGCGATCGAATGGCGCGGGCGTTCACAACTTGTTTTGAGCAGGGGAGCGATCGGGTCTTGCTGGTGGGTAGCGACAGCCCCGATTTACCTGATGAAATATTGACCCAAGCGGCTGAAGCGTTGGTCGAAACCGGCGCGGTGATTTGCCCTACGGAAGATGGGGGTTATTGCTTGGTGGGGTTTCGGCGCGATCGCCTGTTACCCACCATTTTTCAAAACATGGTTTGGAGTACCGAAACGGTTTTTGCGGAGACGATCGCCCGGTTCCAATCAGCTAACCAACCGGTCGCAATTCTGCCCCATTGGTACGATATTGATCACGCAACCGATTTAGATCGATTTTGGCAATTGAATCAGCAAAATCTAGACCTGAAACGATCAATAGCAACGCTGGAAAAAATTCGACAGCCGATCGCCCTTTCCGTGATCATGCCCGTTCTGAATGAAGGGGAGCGGATTCAAAAAACACTCGATCACTTAGCAGAAATTGCCGGACAGATTCCCTACGAAGTGATTGTGGTGGATGGCGATCGGGCAGGGTCAACCTTGCAGTATTTGCCAAGCGATCGCCCGGTGCGGGGCATCACGGCGGCACGGGGTCGGGGGCTGCAAATGAACGCAGGCGCGGCGATAGCCCGAGGAGAAATTCTGCTATTTCTGCACGCCGATACGCAATTACCCGCAACGGCATTTCAAGCAATCATTCAATTATTTGATCCTGCCCCAAACCCTGGCAGCAAGGGGCTTAAGCCCCTTGTCCCTAACGATGGCGCGCGGGATCAACTGGTGGGTGGGGCGTTTGATTTGGCGATCGCCTCGTCCCGCTGGATCTTGCGAACGATCGCCCGGATCGCTTCGGTGCGATCGCGCCTCACCCGGCTGCCCTATGGGGATCAGGCGATTTTTATCCGGCGATCGGCCTTTGGGGCGCTGGGCGGCTACCCGGAAATTCCGATTATGGAAGACGTGGCCCTGATGCGATCGATTCGGCGGCGGGGGTGGCGGATTCGGATTTTGCCCGATCGAGTGCTCACCTCGGCCCGGCGTTGGGAGCGTGAGGGCGTTTGGCGCTGCACGCTCCGCAACTGGACGATTTTGCTCGCCTATTTTGCCGGGGTCAGTCCGTGGACGTTGCTGGCTTGGTATTCACCCGAAAGGTCAAAGGCTTCGTGAACCGCCTTCAGAGCTTCCACGCCTTGATCCTGTTCCACCACGCAACTGATCTTGATCGCCGAGGTGGTGATCATCAGCAGGTTGATCCCCTTGGCCGCCAAGGCGTTGAACATCTGGGCTGCCACGCCGGGCCGGTTGATCATCCCCGTCCCCACGGCGCTGACCTTGGCCACTTGGGCATTCACCACCACTTCGCCCCAGCCGAATTCCTGACCGGCGGCCAACAGCACGGCGCGGGCGGCTTCCGCATCGGTGGCGGCGGTGGTGAAGGCGATGTGGCGGGTGGGGGAGCCGTTGACCACGATCCGCCGCTGGGACTGGACGATCGTATCGACGCTGATGCTCTTTTCGGCTAGCAGCTCGAAGATTTTGGCGGCCATGCCGGGGCGATCGGGCACGTTGCGGACGGCGATTTGGCTTTGGTTGCGATCGAGCGCCACACCCCGCACGGGCGGCTCATCGGAGCTGGCGGGCTGCTCGATCGGCAGCACCTCTGGCAAGAGCTGGTCAGTATCTAGCTCAAAGGCATGGCGCAGGGCCGCCACCGCTCGCTGACAAAGGGTTTCGAGGTTGCGATCGGCTGCGTCGTCACCGGGAGCGATGATACAACCCACCTGCACTTCCGAGGTGGATATGGTTTCAATATTGATCCCCGCGTCGGCTAGGGTTTTGAACATTTGGGCCGCCACGCCGGGTCGGCCAATCATGCCCGCGCCGTAGATGCTGACTTCGGCCACATGGCGATCGACCACCAATTCCGCTTCGGCTCCCTCCGTTTCCATCGGGCGGGTCGGTTCCGTCCGCAGGGTCGGTGCGATCGCCCCGGCCATGGCTTCTGCGCGATCGGCTTCCTGCTCCGTCACCGTGAAAGCGATGTCGTTGGTGTTGCCCTCGTGGATCGACTGAATAATCAAGTCCACATCCACCGCTTGCTTGGCCAGCTCCCCGAACAGCTTGGCGGCGATCCCAGGGCGATCGGGCACGCGCAGCAAGCCGATTTGCGCCTGATTCGTGTTGTAGCGAATCGCATCCACCGGCCGGGCAATCTCCAGGTTTTCCAAGGGGCGATCGCCCACCGGCTGCGACACCACCCGCGTTCCGGGATCAGTCGTCCAGCTCGACTTCACAATCAGCGGCACACCATAATTACGGGCAATTTCCACCGCCCGAGGATGCAGCACCTTTGCCCCCAAGCTGGCCAGCTCCAACATTTCATCGCAGGAAATTTCCGCCATGATTTGCGCTTCCGGCACCAGGCGGGGATCAGTGGTCAGCACCCCCGGCACATCCGTGTAAATTTCGCAGGCATCGGCCCGCAAAGCCGCCGCCAGGGCCACCGCCGACGTGTCCGAGCCGCCGCGCCCCAGGGTGGTAATTTCCAAATCATCGGCATTTGAGATTCCCTGGAAGCCCGCCGCCACCACCACTTTGCCCTCATCGAGGTGGCGACGCAGCCGATCGGGATCAATGCTCAAAATCCGCGCCCGCGTGTGGGACGCTTCCGTGACGATCCCAATTTGCGCGCCGGTCAGGGAAATCGCCGGTTGCCCCGCCGCCTGTAGCGCCATGCTCAACAGGGCGATCGACACCTGCTCCCCGGTCGAGAGCAGCATATCCATTTCCCGGCGGCTGGGCTGATCGCTAATTTCCCGCGCCAGGGCCACCAGCCCATCGGTGGTTTTGCCCATAGCCGAAACCACCACCACCACGGAGTTTCCCGCTTTCACCGTGTCGATCACCCGAGCCGCCACGGACTGAATCCGCTCGATCGAGCCGACCGATGTGCCGCCATATTTCTGAACGATCGTTGCCATTGGTCTTTGCCCCCACAACCGCTAAAGGTGCAAAAAACTTTACCGGAAACCGTCGCCGGCCGCCGCTGCCCCGTCTGCGATCGGGGCTACGGTTTGCCTAGGTTTCCGATTCTTTTTGGGTTCTTGACCATCTCGATCGAGGTCGGGATCAGCTCAAAATGGGCCTTCCAAAACAGGTGATTCAACCGGGTAATGATACGTCTTCGTACAAATCGTTGATCATTCCTTGCCAATCGATGCTGTGGAAAAAGACGCGATCGCCCGGGCCATACCACTCCAAAACCCACCGATTATTGTCATCGCGGCAAAAGCATTCCACTCGGATTTTATCCTGACTAATTAGCACATATTCTTTCAGGCTTTCTAAAGCAGAATAGTTAAAGAATTTTTCACCGCGATCGCGCAGCTCTGTACTATCTTCAAGCACTTCAATAATTAATTTAGGAAAGCATTTGTAATAATCTGTATTTTGGTCACGTGGGTCGCAGGTGACGAGCAAATCGGGATAGTAAAAGCAATTGTGGCGATCGACTCGCACTTTCATATCACCGGTAAATAGCTGACACCCTTGCTGACGAACGGATTTTAAAAGCAGCGCCGTTAAGGTTGCCACGATCGTGCAATGGGCACTACTTGCACCCGCCATCGCTACAATTTCTCCATCAATATAGTCATGCTTTTGGGTGGATTTTGCCTCCTGTTGTAAATAGTCATCGGGGCTAAGGAAATATAAACCCTGTTGAGCAATCATGGACTTGTTAATTTCTCCTGATCAATTGCTTCCAGTGCGACATCGATCCTAACTTCAGTGTAGCAATGTGGTTGAGATGAGCTGCTAGAACCAGTCATAGGGCGTAACGGTGACTATCAACCTTTAGGATTCCGTCGGCCACAGGGATATCATTTACGGAAATCCAGACCTTTGAGACGATCGAGGGCATGGGAAAAGCCGACCGCGTTTTGAAACAAGTGCTTGAGGATCACGAGGTGAGCCAATACTCCCTTGCGATGCAGATGGAAATTGAACGCACCAATGTTTATCGCTGGTGCAAAGAAATTCGCGATCCAACTGCTGAAACACTTTTGGAAATTGTGAAGGCCTTGAAAACACTCAAGCCAGAAGCGGCGCGGGACTTTGTGCAGCGCTACCTTGGCGAAGTGGTGGAATAGTCGATCGTCCTTGCCAGCTCCCCGCTGGACTTGCCAACCCTCATTGATATCACGGTCACATCATTCAGCATTTCGTAGGGTGTGTAGGGCAACGCTTGCTTATGCCCAAGATCTCGTTTTTGCCCTACGCACCGCTGCAACCGGAATTGATCGACGGTGCGTGGGAGAAGTACGATTACGATATTTACCGGATTAGCTTCTTTAACAGGATTGGGGGCATGGGAAGAGCAGGAAAAGCCCTCAAATCCGTATTAGACCAGCACAACATCAGCCAGAACCGGCTGGCGGTGTTGTTGCAAGTTAATCGGTCAGTGGTTTTTAAGTGGTTTCACGAGCAGCGCGACCCTACGGCTGAGACCGTTGTGGAGATCGTCACAGCCTTGAAAGGATTGAACCCCGAAGCTGCCCGCGACTTTGTTCAGTGCTACTTAGGCGAGCTTTTGGAATAGTCGATCGCCCTTGCCAGCTCCCGGCTAGACTTGCCAGCCCTCATCGATATCACGGTCACATCATTCGGTATTTCGTAGGGTGTGTAGGGCAATGCTTGCTTATTCCCAAAATCTCGTTTTTGCCCTACGCACCGCTGCAACCGGGATTGATCAACGGTGCGTGGGAGAAAATGCCAGAGCGATCGTTTTCCCGCGAGCGTTCTCCCACACACCCTACATACTGGTATAGATAAATTTAATTTTCATTGTCTTCATCACAGCACAAAAATTCTTCTACTCTATCCAAAAAGCTATTTACATAAGAATATTGCGACTTTTCAGAATAAATTACAATCGCAAAGACGCATTTCCCTGCTGCATTGAAGGTAAAGACGTATGTTTTCTTTCCACTTTGAGTCAGTTTAGTAGCCCTTGAGCCAATAACGCCTCCAGAGATTAGAGGCCCTACTACTGGAATGAAGAAAGCAAGACCACCTAGTACTGCATCTGAGCCAATTCCTGACCAATCAACATCTGAAACATCTTCTTCGTATAGCTTGAGTTCTCCACTCCCATCTTCGAAAATAATCCAAGTTGATGCTTTGTGACGCAGGTTAGTTTGAATATCTTGAAAGCTGATATCGATACTTTCATAGAAAATCCTGTCTTCTTTCTCTGATTTTAAGAACTTGATGGTTTCATCGATTAGTTGCATTTTATATTTCTCCTAAGATTTTATTGTCAGTTTTCTAGAGAAAAAATTACAGGCAAAAGCATGAGATAGTCACGCTTGCTCCTAGTCGCAGGGCAGCACCTATTCTTCAAGGAAAATTTTACCTAACTTAATCTTATCATATTTATACGATAAGTTTTAGGTATTTATATTATTTCCAAATTTAGCCAGCGTGAAAAACTTTTCTAGCAGATATGGCTCGTATAAGCAAAACTCACATCGCGAGCGCTGTGGCAGCATCACAGTGAGTATGATCACCTTTGGCTACCCCAATCGATATGATGAATCGAGGTTAGGCGCTTCGACTGAGGCAAAGCATGGATCGGCGTTGGTGGTTTTGGATTGATCGCAGCGTGAGGAACCGTTGAATGGACTCAACCCTGAGCCTTAGTTACGATCGCACGGGTGACAGCCTCCTGATTGCCATTTGTCCGCCCTATCCCGAACAAGAAACCGAAGAACTCGGTGATGGGTTGCTCGCACGATTCAACCCCGACACCAACGACATTGAAGCGATCGAAATCTTCTTCTTTTCCCAACGCCTCCAAACCGATCGCCCCCTGCAACTTCCCCTTTGGGCCGATTTGCGCCTCGCGATCGCCCCATAGCGCGACGGACTAACCGATCCGCTCCTATGATGAATCGAGATTAGGCGCTTCGGGTGGGGCAGAGCATGGATCAGCGTTGGTGGTTTTGGGTTGATCGCGGGGGCACGTTTACCGACATTGTGGCGCGGCGGCCCGATGGGTGGCTGGTGGTGCATAAGCTGCTGTCGGAAAACCCCGATCGCTATGCTGATGCGCCCGTCCAGGGGATTCGCGACCTGATGGGATTGGCCGCCGACGAGCCGATCGACCTGGCGCAGATTGGGGCGATCGAGATGGGAACCACCGTCGCCACCAACGCCCTGCTGGAACGCAAAGGCGATCGCACCGTGCTGGTGATTACCGAAGGGTTTGGCGATGCCCTGAAGATTGGCTACCAAAACCGACCGGATATTTTTGCGCTGGAGATTCGCAAACCCGCGCCACTCTATGAACGGGCGATCGAGTTGCGGGAACGGTTGAGCGCCCAGGGTGAGGTGGTGCGGCCCTTCGACGCGGCCGCCCAGGCGGACTTATTGGCGCAACTGAAAGCGGCGCGGGCCGAGGGTTGCACCAGTTGCGCGATCGCCCTGATCCATGGCTACCGTTACCCCCAGCATGAGCACATCGCGGCAGCCTTGGCGGAGGCGGCGGGCTTTGAGCAAATTTCCGTTTCCCATCACGTGAGTCCGCTGATCAAGCTGGTTAGCCGCGCCGAAACCACCGTGGTCGATGCTTACCTGTCGCCCGTGTTGCGGCGTTATGTGAACCAGGTGCGATCGACCCTGGCGGGGCCAGACCGTGAGGCCTTGGCGGGCAAGCTGTTTTTTATGCAGTCCAACGGCGGGCTGACCGATGCTGATCGGTTCCGGGGCAAGGATGCGGTGCTATCGGGGCCGGCGGGCGGCATTGTCGGGGCGGTGCAAACCTGTGTGGCGGCGGGCTTTGGGCAAATCGTCACCTTTGATATGGGCGGCACCTCCACCGATGTGGCCCACTATGCGGGCGAGTATGAGCGGCAGTTTGAGACGGAGGTGGCGGGGGTGCGGCTGCGGGCCCCGATGATGGCGATCCATACGGTGGCGGCGGGCGGCGGCTCGATTTTGCACTTCGATGGCCAGCGCTACCGGGTGGGGCCGGACTCGGCGGGGGCGAATCCCGGCCCGGCGGCCTACGGGCGCGGCGGCCCCCTGACCGTCACCGATTGCAATGTGCAGCTTGGCAAGTTGCACCCGGACTTTTTCCCGGCGGTGTTTGGCCCCGAGGGCGATCGCCCCTTGGACAAGGCGATCGTGGCGGAACGGTTCGCGGCCCTCACGGCGACCATCGCCCAGGCCACCGGCGATGGTCGCAGCCCGGAAGCGGTGGCGGCCGGGTTCCTGGCGATCGCGATCGAGAAAATGGCGGCGGCGATCAAGCAAATTTCCGTCCAGCGCGGCTACGACTTGGCGCACTACACCCTCTGTTGCTTCGGCGGGGCGGGCGGGCAGCACGCTTGTCTGTTGGCGGAAGCACTGGGGATGACGCGGATTTTCATCCATCCCTACGCTGGGGTGCTGTCGGCCTATGGAATTGGGCTGGCGGATGTGCGGCAAATTGGTGAACGGGCGATCGAGCAGGTTTTGGAACCGGGGGCGATCACCGCGCTGGAGCCGAGCTTTGGCGACTTACAACGGTCACTGGAGCCGCAATTGCCGGGATTCCAGGAAGCGATCCGCACGGCGCGGCTGCGCTACGGCGGCACGGATTCGCCCTTGGTGGTGAGCTGGCCGGCGGCCACGGAACCCGACCCGGCGGGCTGGTTGCGCGATCGCTTCGAGGCGATCCACCGCCAGCGCTACGGGTTCGTCCTGCCCGATAAGCCGGTGGTGATTGAGGCGATCGCCCTGGAGTTGGTGCGCCATAAAGATCTACCGCCGGAACCGTTGCTGGTGGCCAGTCGATCGACCCCGCCGGAACCGATCACGACGATTCGGATCTATACGGCCGATCGCTGGTGGGATGCGCCGGTCTTTGGGCGATCGGATTTGCAACCGGGCGATCGAATCGTCGGGCCAGCGGTGATTGTGGAACCGACGGGTACAAATGTGATTGAACCGGGCTGGGCGGCCACCTTGGGCGATCGGGGTGGCCTAGTACTGGAAACCCTCGCCCCGGAGACGCTTGCGGGTGCGGAGGATGATCTTGCCCTCACCCCAACCCCTCTCCCAGGTGGGGAGAGGGGCGAAAGTCCAATCAATACGGCAAATTTGACAGCACAGGAAACGGCTGAAGCGGTTCCGGCTCCCCTTCTCCCGACTTGGGAGAAGGGGCTGGGGGATGAGGGCCCCGACCCAGTGCGCTTGGAAATTTTCAACAACCGGTTCAGCGCGATCGCCGAGCAGATGGGCGCAACCCTGCAAAACACCAGCTATTCCGTGAATATCAAGGAGCGGCTGGACTTCTCCTGCGCCCTGTTCGATCGCGCCGGGCAACTGATCGCTAACGCCCCTCACATTCCCGTCCACCTCGGCTCCATGGGCGAAACGGTCACAGCCCTGATGGCGGCGCGGGAGCTGCGGCCCGGCGATGTATTTGCCAGCAACAACCCCTACAACGGCGGCACGCACCTGCCCGATATCACGGTGATTACGCCGGTTTGGTTGCGATCGCCCGCCGGAGTTCTGAGCGATCGCCCGGATTTCTTCGTCGCCTCCCGCGGCCACCATGCGGACTTGGGCGGCCTGACCCCGGGATCGATGCCACCCCACAGCCACTCGATCGCCGAAGAGGGCATCCTGTTTGACTTCCTGCCGATCGTCCGCGCCGGGGAATTCCTAGAGGCTGACGTGCTCGCGCAACTGGCTGACAATCCCTACCCCGCTCGCAACCCGGTGCAAAACCTGGCGGACTTGCAGGCGCAAATTGCCGCCAATGAGCGCGGTTGCCAGGAATTGCAGCGCCTAGCGGATACTTACGGAGCCGCCACGATCCAAGCCTACGCCGGGTTTGTGCAAGACAACGCCGCCGCTTCGGTGGAACGGGCGATCGCCCAATTGCGGGACGGGCAAGCGACGATCGCCCTCGACTGTGGGGCGCAGATTACGGTGCAAGTGCGGATCGATCGGGCGCGGCGGCGGGCGGCGATCGACTTCAGCGGCACATCGCCCCAACAGCCGAACAACTTCAACACCCCGATCGCAATCACCAAAGCCGCCGTCCTCTACGTGTTCCGCACCCTCGTGGCCGACGAAATTCCCCTGAATGCCGGGTGTTTGCGCCCGATCGATTTGACCGTGCCACCCGCCAGCCTGCTCGATCCCCGATCGCCCGCCGCCGTCGTGGCCGGCAACGTGGAAACCTCCCAAGCCGTGGTCGATGCGCTCTACCAAGCCCTCGGGGTGCTGGCCAACGCTCAGGGCACGATGAACAACTTCACCTTTGGGAGCGATCGCCACCAATATTACGAAACGATCTGCGGCGGCGCGGGGGCGGGCGCAACCTTCCCCGGAGCCGACGCGGTGCAAACGCACATGACCAACTCTCGGCTCACGGATCCCGAGGTGTTGGAGTGGCGCTATCCCGTGCGGCTGGAGTCCTTCCAAATTCGCCCCGACAGCGGCGGCGCGGGCCAACAGCGCGGCGGCAACGGCGTGATCCGCAAACTCCGCTTTTTGGAACCGATGACGGCGGCGATCGTCTCGGGGCGGCGATCGACCCAACCGGCGGGCCTGGCGGGCGGCGCACCGGGCCAACCGGGCCGCGCCTGGGTAGAACGGCTGAACGGGGCGATCGACTCTCTCGGGGCTACCGATCAGGTGCAGGTACAGGCAGGTGAGGCGATCGCGATCGAAACCCCCGGCGGCGGCGGCTATGGCCTGGTAATTAGTTAGTTATACTTAGGAGTGAAAAGAAGATCCGAATTGTAAAGACAAAGTAGCTAATGAGTTCTCACGATGTTTCCAGCAAGTCAAACTGAATTGGAATTTGATAACTTTTTCTATTCATTGGGTTATTCCAGAGTCTCAGAAGATGCTGGAAATTCTCCAATGTTTAAAAATGCGGATTATGTCGATAAAAACAATAAGATTATTGTGGAATTGAAAATTTTAGAAAAAGAACATTTCTCAAATGGCGGAGTTATTGATTCACTATCAACTCTCATTGTTCAACCAGATATAATTGACGAAAATGGATTTGGAACGTATAGTTTTTCGATTCCTGAACAAAACCGCAAAAACCGTCATGATTCCTTTGAAGAACCTCTGAGGCAAGTCCTAAAGAAAGCAAACAGGCAGTTGCGAGAAACAAAATCTTTCTACTCAGACAATGGTGTTTACTCAGGATATGTAATTATTGCACAAACAGGATTAGAGTCTCTTCCTGTAGAAATAACAGCACAGTTGACATCTCATATTCTAAACCATGACTTCAGTGAAATTGATGGAGTTGTTATTTGTAGCCCTCATCAAACACTAATGAATCCTATTACACGGAAAGTTAATGGGGAATGCATATCAATTACAAAAGATTGGGACTTTCTGCTGAGCCAGCAATGTAAGTCGATTGCTGATCAATGGTGTCATTTTCTTGAAAATGGAGGTCACAGCAGACTCCCATGATCTTTCTGCTGGTTGTAAAATCGAACTTTTAATTTATGCTTTTGTCTTGTAAAACTGAATCAGGTGATCGCATAGCCGCTAAATTGGCGGCGAAAGGGGGATTGGAAACCCAACACAATATCCGCAGCGGGCACGCCATGCTCCATCAGCCGTTTACCGATCGCCATTTCAGTGCCGTTATGTTGCACCCAGATTTTTCCATCTTTAATGTCTAGGTGCAAAATCAAATTAAAAATTCGCTGATCCCCTTCCCAGCCGATATAAGTTAACTGGTAGTGATGCCGTTCCGGGTCACAGATAATTACTGTCTCTACGTCATCCGACTGACAGTAGGGATGGGCCTCTTCCATCAGTAAATCTTGAATTACTTGATGGTATCTCTGTAGCTTATCCATTGCTCAATCACCTCTTGCAGCGGGCAATAAACAATCAAGTTGACTTCATATCGTCTCAAGGACTTCTGAATAAAAGAGACTTGAAAAAAATCTTGATAGCTATCTTTTGGAACTGCTAAATAGAGAACACGATCTGGTTCTTTGTCTTCTAGGGCTTGCAAGTAGTTCAAATATTGACCTAATGCAGCATGAAAGTCACTGATTTCTGAGTCTGAAATAAAGCTTTTAATCTCTACTGCGATTTTTTCGTGATTGCGCTGAGCTGCAATTGTTGTCTCAGCCCCTAGATCGATTTTGAGCTTAATCGTTTCGCTAATCTGAATTGTAAATGGATCGTGTGTAATCGCAGAAGTGTTGAATCTAAACACAAAACTTCATATTCTAGGCAACAAGAGTTTCTGGCAGTAAATCATAGCTCCAATGACTGATTGAGCCATAGCGACCGAGTACAACTTGCAAATATCGCAATTTATCTAGTAGCGTCTGACTATAGAATTGCGGCAATTCTATTAACTGCAAGATGGCATAAGCAATTAAGACCATGTAGATCTGTATTGCTACGCCATTTTGATTTTTCGTAATGAGCTGATCTAATTTTAAATGCATCTTTAAGAACTTCCATAGCAACTCAATCTGCCAGCGCTTTCGATACAGTTCTCCAATCTCT
>NZ_JACJQD010000024.1:0-21027 GCF_014696485.1 Limnothrix sp. FACHB-1083
GAGAATAGGTTTGACGATTTGAGAGAATGAGCGTAACATTGGTGTATTACTTTTTGATTGTTTGGGGTAAGAATTACATCTTCTTACCCCTTTTTTATAACCTGAATCTGTCATTCAACACTTCTGCAGGGAAATCTAAACCACTCAATAACCTCTGCTTTGGACTTCAACCCAATTTGAAACTCAGACTTCTGAAAATCGCATCAAAACTTGATTGATTTGTAACCGAAAATTGGGCAAATCTAACGTTATGGTTTCCCAAACAATATCCAGGTTGACACCAAAGTAATGATGAATTAACTTATCGCGCTGTCCTGCAATGCTTCTCCAAGGAATTGTCGGATATTGAGCTTTAATTGGCTCCGAAACTTCTTTACTCGCTTCCCCCAAAATCTCCAAAGCACGAATCGTGGCATCCTGTGTCTTGGCATCTCCTAGGAAGTCTTCATAACTCATATTAGCCGTATAGGTAATCGCTCGATCTATTGCCTCCAGTATATCCATTAGTCGCTCTCGATCGCCCCGCTTAGACATCCACCAAGCTCCGCAGAATCGCTTCAGCCACCGATCGATCTCGAATAGCCGCCACACCCGCCATCGTCAAAACATCGACTTTTCGACCCAAACACGCTTCCAAATAGTCGCACAACTCCACAAACCGCAACCCGATCGGCTGCTCAAACTCAACCACCAGATCCACATCACTGGTTATAGTTGCTGTTTCCGTAGCAAAGGAGCCAAAAAGTGAAATTTTTTTGACGTAAAACCGCTGACGAAGATAATGCAACTGCTCTCGTAAACAATGAATAATCATCGCTTTAGAAACCACCATAGAAATCCTCCTTGGCCAAGCTGAAATTCTGCAATCATTTCCCCGCGCCCTCCGTGGGTAGCGCCGCCATCAGCGCCGAAATTTCCACCAGCGCCTTGCTTAAATGATCTGTGATCGCCTCGGCGATGTCCTCCGGTTCCGTTAGGTCGTCCTCCGGGTCGTTGCTCGTGTCCCGCAGCCAACTCAGATCCAAATTGTCCTGGCGATCGGCAATTTGCGCCCGCGAAAAACAGCGAAACCGCCCCTCCTCGCCCTGATCCTGACGGGGCGATCGGCCCAATGGGTCAGAGCCAAAGGCCGCCTCAAACTCCGCAAAATCCGCCAACGTAAGCTGACGGGTTTTGCCAAAGCTCTCCATATTCGCCCGCAAATCGTAGACCCAAACCGCCTGGGTGTTGGCGCGATCGGTCTGCCCCCGCGTGAAAAACAGCACATTCGTTTTCACACCCTGGGCATAGAAAATCCCCGTCGGCAACCGCAAAATCGTATGCAAATCGCATAGCTCCATCAGTTGTTGCCGCAGTCGCCGCCCCGTGTTGTCCTCAAAAAGCACATTGTCGGGAACCACCGCCGCCGCCCTGCCGCCCGGCTTCAGCGCCCGATAGATATGCTCTACGAAGGCAAGTTGCTTGTTCGACGTGTCCGCCGTGATCGAAAAGTCCGATCGGGTCGGTCGGCCGCCGCCTTTTTTCGTGCCAAAGGGCGGATTCGTCAAAATCAGATCCGCCTTGCCCAGCCCTTCCCCATCGGGCGACAGACTATCGCCACAGTCCACCGCCTTTTCAATCCCGTGCAACAGCAGGTTCATTAAACACAGCCGGTGGGTGTCCGGCACCAGTTCAAGACCGCGATAGGCCTCCTGGCGCTGAAAGGTCGCTTGGACTTCACCGAGGGCGTACAGGTCGTTGGTTTGCTGCTTGATGTAGTGATCCGCCGCCACCAAAAAACCGCCCGTGCCCGCCGCCGGATCTTGGATAATTTCGCCCGCTTGGGGTTGCACCAACCGCACAATGCAATCGATCAAGGGACGCGGCGTGAAATATTGACCGGCTCCCGATTTCTTCTCAGCGGCGTTTTTTTCGAGCAGGCCTTCGTAAAGGTTGCCCAGGCCTTCTTCACAGGCTTCAAACCAATCGAGGCGATCAATGTATTGAATCATCAATTGCAAATTGGCAGGCTCTCGCAGCCGGGTTTGGGCATCGGTAAAGATCGCCAAAATCACCGGGTCTTTGACTTTGGTTGCATCGCCCAAATCCAACAACAACCGTCTATAAAAATCCAACTGCTCCAGACCCACCCGCTGCAACAGTTGGCCCCAGCGATAGTCCGCCGGTAGCCGCCCCTCTTCGCCCGTTTCCGCCAACATTTTCAGAAACAGCAAATAGGTCAGTTCGGTAACGTATTCGTTATAGCTAACGCCATCATCTTTTAGGATGTTGCACTGGTTCCACAGTTTCGCGACAATATCACCGGTTTTGGGGCTGTTGCTCATGGTGGCTCTTGCTTGCGGGGTCACTCAGTCGGGGGGCAAGGGGCTTAAGCCCCTTGTCTGTAACGGGGTTGCGGGTCTGTCGGGGGTGCGGCGGGCGGCGCTGAATCACGCCCGATCGCGCCAGAGTTCTTCGGCAATGTCGCCCACGAGGGTTTCCAGTTGCCCCTCAAAGATCCGGTTCAAACGGGTAAATCCCCCATCTTTGCGAAAGGGTTCTTGGTCAAAGGCGGTGCGATCAACCACAAATTCTCGCGCCATCTGTTCCCCAATCCTGGCCAGCCAACGCCGCTGGGGATCCGTCCAATTGCGTTGGGCCATGACCCGCTGGATCGCGTTTTTGACCCGCTGATCATAGGGAATTAACGGATCGCCCAAGGCCGCTTGGCGAATGAACCCAATGATCGAGGCGGCAATATCCTCGTTTTTGGTGTCGCGCCAGGCCTGCTGCAAGCTGGTGGTTGAATAACCCTGCCGATCAAGCTCTAGTTGCAACTCCCGCAACTGGGCCCGGGTCAGCTCCCGGGGCCGCTGGAGCACCACCGTCAGCGCCGCCAACTCGTTGCGGTTGTCGCGAATGTAGGCCGCAAAGCTATCGAGAAAGTCGGCGGGTTTTTGGCCCTGGCCATAGCCCCGCGTCACAGCAATCACCCGATCGGGATGATGGGAAATCGGCAGCCATTGGCCCTGGCCCGCCTCCGGGTTCCAATCCAAAATCGGCCCCAACCCGGGGCGATCGCGCACCCACGCGGCCAACTCCGCCAGGGGCGCGGTGCGGAACCGTTCCAAGGTGGCGGCGGGCGTTTCCCCGCTCTGGGCTTCGTAGGCGGTTTGGGCGGCCTCGGCCAGTCGCCGCGCTTTTTGCCGCAACTTGACGATGATCTGATCACGAATGATCGCCCGGTGGGGTTCGTTGTCCCCTTGGGCCAGCTCGTCAAAGAGCTGCTCCAGGGTAATCGTCGGATTCACCACCACAGGTTTCATATCCGTGAGGGTTTGCAGTTGGCGGTAGAGATCCACCGCGTCAAAAATGCGGAAGGTTTCTTTCCCAATTTCCGCGCATTGGCGGGTGGCGCGGCCCAGCATTTGTTCATACAAAATCCGGCTATTTACCCGTCGCAGAAAGACCAAATTGGTGATGCTGGGAATGTCAATGCCGGTGGTGAGCAGATCCACCGTAACGGCAATTTTGGGCAGGGTATCGTTACGGTACGATCGAATCAACTCCCCCACGCGATCGACGCTGCCGGTAATTTTGCGCACGGCGGCATCTTCAATCTCGCCATACTGATCTTCTAGGGCTGCCTTGACCTGTTCCACGACCAAATCCGCATGGGCATCGTTCACCGCAAAAATCAGAGTTTTCCCGGGCAAACTGGGATCAATTTGGCGGGCTAATTCTGCGGCCACCACTTGGTTAAAGGCGACGGTAATCACCTTTTTGTTGAATTGCTCCACGTCAAAGCTGAGATCATCGGCGGTTTGGGCCAGGTCGATCGTGCCGGTGGTGGTGTTAAACCGTTCGATCGGCTCGCCGGCCGCAAACTGAATCCCGTTTTGGCTCAGTTCTGTGGTGATTTGAATCGGTGGTTCATGGTCGATTAAGTAGCCATCAATCACCGCCGTTCGATAGGAATATTTGAAAATCGGTTCCCCAAAAATTTGCGTGGTGTGCAGGGCTGGCGTGGCGGTCAGACCGATTTTGACCGCATCAAAGTGCTCCAGAACCCGCCGGTATTTGGAAACGTAATCTTCTTGGTTGCGGAAACTCAATTCCCCATCGGAGAGTTCCCGATCGAGCAAATAGCCCCGATGGCATTCATCAATCACAAGCAAATCGTATTGATTAATGGGGGGAATAGCCGCCCGATCGCTGGCGTAGAGCACCCGTTTCACCAGTCCCTGAATCGTGCAGATATGCACTTTGGTTTCGGGATCGGGGGTGATGTTGCCCAGGCCTTGCAGCCCAAAAATGTCGGCAAAGGCCTTGGCGCTGACCATTTTGGTGGTGCGGAAGGCATCTTCGGACTGCTGACCCAGGGCGCTGCGATCGACCACAAAGCAGATACGCCGAAACCGTTTGGCACTCAGCAGCCGATAGAGCAGGGCGATCGCCAGGCGGGTTTTACCGGTTCCGGTGGCCATGGCCACCAACATGGCCCGCTGATCCTGGGCCAGGGCCTGTTCGATCGCCCCGATCGCCTGTTCTTGGTAAGGCCGCAGAGCCAGACCCGCCGGAAACGCCAGGGTTTTCAGGGTGGCATCGGCCGCCGCCCGGTCGATCGCCAAGTCGGCCTTCAGTTCCTCGGGGTTGGGCCAAGCGGTCAAGACCCGGCGGCGATGGGTCGATCTCCGCAGATCCCGCATCCAAATGCCGCTTTCGGTTTCTAACTGTTTCAGGTAGGGCCGCCCATTGGTGGCAAAGGCCAAGGGCACATGAAATTCACCCCAGGGCCCATCCCCAAACAAGCCCCAACCGTTGCCCGATCGAATGCCTTTGGCGTAGCGCTCGGCTTGGTCAATGGCGGCGGAAACGTTCTTGCGTTTGCGCTTGGCTTCAATCACACCCACGCAGCTTGTGCCAATGAAAAGGGCATAGTCAGCCCGGCCGCGCCCACAGGGCCACTCGGCGATCGCCAGGTTTTGGCCCTTGGTGGGGCGGGTTCCCTGGGCAAAGTTCAGGGTTTCACTGTCGGCCAGCCAGCCCGCATCCCGTAACTGCTGGTCAATAAGCGATCGGGTGGCCGCTTCGTCCAAGTCCAGTTGCGCCGCCGCCCGATCGGCCAGGGAAATAATCTGGGCGGTTTGTTGGCTCGGTAGCTTCTGGGCCACAGCCTGGAGGTCGGCGAGTTGGGCCGCCAGGGCCGATCGATCTTGGTCAGATTCGATCGCTAACTGCTCCCATAGGGCCCGATCGGCCGCGGCTTGCTGGGCCCGCTCCTCGGCGCTCAGGACAGCTTGGGCCTGCGCTTCGGCCGCCAACCGGGCCCGTTCGGCTTCGCTGTGGCTGGCGGCGAGGGCGGCCCGCAGGCGATCGAGTTCCGCACGCAATTCGGCATTTCCCGCCACCGGATCGGGCGGCGGCGCAAAGGGCCCCGGCTTGAACGCGCGATCGGCCCCAAAGGTGCGATGGAACCAAACACCCAACTCCCGGGCCAGCTTCAGCAGATTCAGCGCCTCCTGATGGCTGCCGGTGTAGGCATGATTTGCCTGATTGCCCGCCCGCCGAATCCGGTGAAATAGCTCTTCCACTTCCCGAGGAATCAGCCGCTCCAGTTGCAACCGCCGGAGCAAATCCACTTGGGACTCCTCGATCGACCCAAACAGACCCGATCGCGCGGCCGTGAGTTGAGCCAAGCGCTCCGCAAACTGCCGCAACTTGATCAAACAGGTGTTGGGGTCATCCTGAAAGTACCGTTCTGCCAAGGCCCCCAGCCGCACAAGCTGCGCGTCATGTGCTCGCAAAAAGCCGAAATTTGCCGATTCTCCCGCCATAGTCTGCCTTGGGTGATGGATATGATTCAGGCGTTTTGGCAGCTCACCCTTCAATCACAAACTCATGATCCTTTTAGAGTGTGGCATTTTTTAACGCTGGCCACTCCGGTGAGTGCAATTCATTCAGGCCGGAATCTAGCTCGGGGTTTCCATCAAAATTTCGGATCGCTAGGAACTGTCATCGAATCCCCGAAACCCTCATTCCATCGTTGCCAAAGCTTGGGGGCAAGGGGCTTAAGCCCCTTGTCTAGGGTGGCTGCGCTGGGAAAATTAGTCGTTTCAGCTTCAATCCAGCTTCATTTGATCACATGCCTTAATGGGCGAGTTCATTCGCGGTTTCGGCTTCCCAGGCGGCGCGGACTAGGCGGATGTCGGCGTAGGTGTAGCGCTGTTGCAAGAAGTCGTAGATTTCCGTGAGTCGCTGGGCCCCGCAATGGTCGATCGCCCGGATAATTTCTTGCTGGATCTCGGGAGCCACAAAATCATCGATGTTGATCGCGTAGCCCTTGCGGATCAGCTCTTCGATGTGGGTGACGATCGTGGTGGTGCGTAGGTTGCGGGCTTCGGCGATGTCCGCCAGGCGCTGGCCCTGTTGGTAGAGTTCCCAGGTGCTGTAGATGGTGGTGCTGACGGCGCGGCTGGTGCGATCGCTGATCCGCTGGTCGATCGCCTTGGCCGGTGAGTCCAGGTTGAATTCCTGGCAATAGGCCCCGATCGCCGCCGTGAAGGTTTGGCCGTATTGCTCCAGTTTGCGGCGACCGACTCCGGGCACATCGGCGAACTGCGCCAAATCCAGGGGCCGCAGCTTGGCCATGGCCCGCAGGCTGGCATCGGTGAAGACCACGTAGGGCGGCACGTTTTGCTCGTCGGCCAGTTGTTTGCGCAGTTGCCGCAACCGATCGAACAGGGGTTGTTCTTCGGGGGCCAGGTCTTCGGTATTGCTGGTGGGGCGATCGCGCCGCTGCGGGGGCACGGCGACCCAAACTTCCCGCTGTTTGCGCAATACTTCCCAACTGAGGGCGTTTAACCGCAAAACTCGATAGCCATCGGTGGTTTCATCGACCAAGCCTTCATGCCGGAGCGATCGCGCCAGCAATTGCCACTGTTCCGCCGTCCGATCCTTGCCAATGCCGTAGGTCGAGAGTTCCTGGTGGTTATTGCGCAAAATCTTTTCGCTTTTGGAGCCGCGCAACACGTCGATGATGTATTGCGTGCCGAACCGCTCCCGCACTCGGGCCACGCAGGAGAGGAATTTTTGGGCCGGAATCGTCCAATCTTCCAGGGGTTTGGGATCGCGGCAATTGTCGCAGCCATTGCAGTTGCCGGGAAAGGCTTCGCCAAAATAGCCCAGTTGGATCGTGCGGCGGCAAACGGTGCTTTCGGCATAGTCGATCGTCTGGCGCAGTTGCTGTTGAGCGATCCGCTGTTCGTTGGGGTCGGGCTTTTGGCCAATCAAATATTCAATGCTGCGAATGTCGCCCGTGCCGAAGTAGAGGATGCAGCGGGCGGGGTCGCCATCACGGCCGGCGCGGCCCGACTCTTGGTAATAGCCTTCCAGGTTGCGGGGTAGGTCGTAATGCACCACCAGCCGCACATCGGGCTTGTTGATGCCCATGCCAAAGGCGATCGTCGCCACCATCACCCGCACATCGTCGCGAATAAAGCGGGTTTGGTTGTCGGCGCGGCTCTCGTTGTCCATGCCCGCGTGGTAGGCGAGCGCTTCGATGCCGTCCATTTGTAGCTTGCGGGTCAGCTCGTCTACCCGTTTGCGACTGAAGCAATAGACGATCGCGGAGCCATCGGTGGTGCGCAACAGCCGCAACAGTTCGGGATAGGTGTTGCGATCCTTGGGCCGCACTTCGTAGTAAAGGTTGGGGCGGTTGAAGCTGGCGATGTGGATCCGTGGATCGCGCAACTGCAACTGATGCACGATGTCTTGGCGGACGCGATCGGTGGCCGTGGCGGTCAGAGCCATGAAGGGCACGTTGGGATAGCGATCGCGCAGGCTCCAGAGTTGCCGATATTCCGGGCGGAAGTCGTGGCCCCACTCGGAGACGCAATGGGCTTCATCGATCGCGAATTGCGCCAAGCCGATCGTCTGGTGGATCCGATCGATTAGGGGCAAAAACCCTTCGGTCATCAACCGTTCGGGCGCAACGTAGACCAATTTATAAACGTTGTTCAGCAGTTCCAATTCGCGCGATCGCAACTCGGCCACGCCCAAACTGCTGTTCAGAAAAGTGGCGGAAATCCCGTTATCGCGCAGGGCGGCCACCTGGTCTTGCATCAGGGCAATCAGCGGCGACACCACCACGGTCAGGCCGGGTTGCAACAGGGCGGGCAGTTGGAAGCAGAGGGATTTGCCGCCGCCCGTGGGAATCACGACCAGTTGATCACGCCGCGCGATCGCCGCTTCCACAATGTCCCGCTGGCCGGGCCGAAAGCTGCGATAGCCAAAGTACTGCTTGAGGGCCTGATCAAGGTTGGGATCGGTGACCCGATCGGGCGTTGTGGTAGGTTGCCCCGCCGTTTGGTTTGTTGTCTGACCAACCCCGATCATGTGCCTTGCCGCCACTCGCCGTGCAATTCCTTGCTGAATTTAGCCCAAAACGGCAGTCCATACCGATCTCGCTGGGGATGGGCGATCGATCCGGGGCCGGGGTTCAAGTACGACCTGCCATAAGCCAGAAAATATACCCCGCTGATGTCAAAATAATCACCGATGGGCTGATCTACATCCGGTCATGAACTCTTCCTTTGTGTGGCGGTGGCTTGTGCGACGATCCTGCACATCTGGGCTGCGGCCCGTTGATGATCCGGTTTCAGGATTGGCGGCTGGCTCTGTGGTTGTGCGTATTGTGGGTGAAGATCTGGGTTCTGGATCGGTTGCTGGTTCCGTGACTTTGGGTGATGGGCGATCGGGTCATCAAACCCAGAAGGCTTCTCACTCAATTTCAGGCTGTTTGATTTCAAATCGCTTGATGGCGGGTGACTCAGCGGCGGGATTTACGCTGCTGGAATTGCTGATTGTGGCGGCGATGGTGGGCATCCTCAGCGCGATCGCCGCGCCCGTTTGGCTATCTTTTGCCGATAATCAACGCCTCAGCCAAGCCCAGGATGCGGCCTTTCGGACGTTGCGAATTGCCCAAGCTCGGGCCCGCCAAAACCGCCGGATTTGGGAACTGTGTTTTCGGGATACGGGACGATCGGTCGAGTTGGCGGTGCAGCCCGCTCGAACAGGTTTTTGTGACAACGCTCGATGGGAACCTCTGCTGGCGGAGGCCACGGGCACGATCGGTGTGGCGATCGATGTGGATAACAGCACCCTGCGATCGCGCAGTGGCGTTTACCGAATGCAATTCCAAGGCAGCGGCTGGGTGAATGGGCAACTGGGCCGCATCACCTTTCAACTGCGCGATCGGGTGGATAGCCGCCGGAGTTGCGTGTTTGTGTCAACCCTCCTGGGTGCGTTGCGGGGCGATCGCGATCGGGCCTGCTTGCGCTAACTCGCGGGTGGTTGGCTCGCGGGCTGCTGGTTTAGTTCTTCGCTTTTTCGCTCACGCCCTGGCCCAGCTCAGGAGCCACGGGATACCAACGCCAACGCTGAAGCCGAAACCGCAGTGTGGTGAACCGAGCCCGTTCCGCCACCGGGCGATCGAGCAATTGCTCCACGGGCAACACTGTGCCATCGGTCTGCACAGCCAAATTGTCCGCCTCTAACTCCAGCATCCAATTGCCGAACCGACAGGTGACCGGTGTGATCCGAAAGCCACTCAAGGACTCGATCGGGTGGCCAATGCGGGCCCCCACACAAAACACCTCCTCCGGGGCCCGGCTCACGACCCGCAGCGCGATCGCCACTTCCTCGCGTAATTTCTCAGACTGCTCAATTAACGATTGCCACTCGGCCAGGCTGGAGGAGCCACCCGCCAAAGCAGGCTGGACTTCCCAGCCAACGGTGGCCACTCGCACAACTCCCACCAGAATGGTGATCAGCCCCAAAGTCCAATGTATGTATTTACCCATCGATCGAGAAGCAACCGCCGAGCGCCCAGACGATTACGTAGCCTCTGTTACGGTTTTAGCCCGATCGATGCAATCTCAGCCCAGTTCTCAAGAAAACCACACAGCAATTTCAGTGCGTCTGGTCACCACGATCCGATCGCCTGCCTCGTATCATGCAACCGAAGCGGGCCCCTCATCGGATTGACCCACGGGCAGCGGCCAAGGGGTGAATGAAAAACAACATGGGCAACCCTCACCCGGCCGCCACCAACCGGTCACTCCTAACCTCCCCCAACAAACCCTCAGAGCCACTGACTGACCATGGATCACGAAAGCGAATACATCAGCAAAGCCGAAGCCACCCGGGTGCGCGTTCTCAGCGAAGCCCTGCCCTACATTCAGCAGTTTGCCGGGCGCACGGTGGTGGTGAAATATGGCGGCGCAGCCATGAAAGACGATCGCCTCAAGGACAAGGTGATTCGTGATGTTGTGTTCATGTCCTGTGTGGGATTACGTCCGGTGGTGGTGCATGGGGGCGGGCCCGAAATTAACAACTGGCTGGGCAAACTCAACATCGAGCCACAATTCCGCGACGGGCTGCGGGTGACCGACTCCGACACCATGGATGTGGTGGAAATGGTGTTGGTGGGCCGTGTGAATAAGGAACTGGTCTCGCTGATTAACCAGGCCGGTGGCATGGCGATCGGGCTTTGTGGCAAAGACGGCAACTTGGTCACCGCTCGCCAAAAGGGCAACCGCCAGGAAATTGGCTTTGTGGGCGAAGTCAACAGCATCAACATCGATGTGTTGGAACCGATGTTGAACAATGGCTATATTCCTGTGATTTCCAGCGTGGCGGCCGATGCGGACGGCCAAGCCTACAACATCAATGCGGACACGGTGGCCGGGGAGTTGGCGGCAGCCCTGGGAGCCGAGAAGATGATTCTGCTGACGGATACGGCCGGGGTGCTGCGGGACTATAAAGATCCTTCGACCCTGATCCCCAAGGTGGATATTCAAGGGGCCCGGGAGCTAATTTCCCAAGGCATTGTTGGCGGCGGCATGATTCCCAAGGTGAACTGTTGTGTTCGATCGCTGGCTCAGGGGGTGCGAGCGGCTCACATTATTGATGGCCGCATTCCCCACGCCCTTTTGCTGGAAATTTTTACGGACGCGGGGATTGGAACCATGATTGTGGCCTCCGATCTGATGAAGTCTTGAACGCCTTAGGGGACGGGTGCGGTTCTTCATAACCCTGATCCCGCGGCCATGAGATCGTGGGGGACAAGGGGCTGCGGCCCCTTGTCTAGTATGGGTATTGCTACAGTTCCCTGAAGCAATCTGAACCGTTCTGAACTGTTTCGAGCAATCATGACCTATTCCACAAGCACCCTGGGCGTGGCGATCGCCGGTACGGGGTTTGGCCAAAAAATCCATCTGCCGGTGTTGCAGCAGCACCATCGCACTCGCCCGATCGCCCTGTACCATCGCCAAATTCAAACGGCCCAGGCGATCGCCCAACGGCATCAGCTCCCCTATGCCTTCGATAGTTTTGAGGAAATGGTGGCCCTGCCGGAGGTGCAGGCGGTGATGATTTCTACGCCGCCCTTTTTGCACTACACCATGGCCCAAACGGCCCTGGCGGCCGGGAAGCATGTGCTGCTGGAGAAGCCGGTGACCATGACGGTGCAAGAGGCGATCGCCCTGGAGCGTTTGGCTGCAAAAACGGGGGCGATCGTGGCGGTGGATTTTGAGTTTCGGATGGTTCCGGCTTGGCAATATTTGGCGGAACTGCTGGCGGACGATCGCGTGGGCCAAAAGCGACTGATCAAAATCGATTGGATGGCTTCCAGCCGGGCCGATGCCAGCCGGTCTTGGAATTGGTATGCCCAGCGATCGAGCGGTGGCGGGGCCCTCGGGGCGATCGGGTCACATACCTTTGACTACATCCATTGGCTGTTTGGTCCCGTGCGGCGGTTGTTTGCCCATTTGGTCACCTCCGTGCCCGCCCGACCCGACCCCAGCAGCGGCCAACTGAAACCGGTGGATTCCGATGATATTTGCCAAATCTTGCTGGAGCTGACCGATGGCACGCCGGTTCAGGTCTGTTTAAGCTCCACAACCTACCAAGGGCGCGGCCATTGGGTGGAAGTCTATGGCGATCGGGGCACGCTGATTTTGGGCAGCGACAACCAAGCGGACTATATCCACGGGTTCAAGCTCTGGTATGCACCCGCAGGCGAGCCGTTGCAAGAATTGCCCGTTCCCGATCGTCTGGCGTTTCCCCAAACCTATCCCGATGGGCGGATGGCGGCCGTGTTGCGGGTGGTCGATCGCTGGGTGCAGGCGATCGATCAAGGCCAAGTGATCGCCCCATCCCTCCAGGAGGGGATTGTGTCTCAGCAGCTAATGGACTTGGCCCACGAGTCCCACGATCGGGGGCAATGGGTGACGGTTCCCGATGCTTAATGGCCCCAAGCCCGCCAAAGTTGCCCCTTGCGAACCGGGGTGGCGATCGACCCCTGTTGAAATATCTTCGATCTGAACTATGCTCTTGGGATGAATCGGCCCAGCTCGATCGACGGCGGCCACAGCCAAACCATTTGGCGTTCCGTAGCCAGCCGCTGGGCAACCAGCTCGTGATTCAACTGCGGTTCTGGTGGAGACCAGCCACCAGAGGTAACGGGGAAAGTCCGGTGCAAGTCCGGCGCTGTCCCGCAACTGTGATGGGCGATCGCCCTGAGTCAGGATGCCCGCCGCGCGATGTTTACCCCTTCCACTTCTGCGAGGTTCGGACTGTGGAGTCCTCACAACTTTTGTCACCGACGGGCGAAACGCTCGCGGCCCATTCCGCATCCCCATCCGTCGTTTCCAGCCAAGCTGGCTCCGGGAAAACCAGCCCAGCGCCAACAAATGGGGTCACCTCGGCCGCCTTGACCCAATCAGCCGACCAACCCGCCACCGTGCCCATGGCCCTGTTGGTTTGCACCACCTGTGCCAGCACTTGGCAAAACGGCAAGCGCGTGGGCATCAGTGGCGGTGAGCAACTGCTCGATCGCCTGCAAAGCCGTTTCGCGGATGAGGCGCATGGGGCGATCGCCCTGACTCCCACCCAATGCATGAGCGCCTGTAGCCATGCCTGTGTGGTGGCCTTTGCGGCCCCCGGTAAACACAGCTATCTGTTTGGGGATTTGCCCCACGATCCGGCCCACCTGGATCAGACCGTGGAGGCGATCGCCGCCTGTGCCGATCTTTATGTCAATCGCCCCGATGGTCTTTTGGCCTGGGGTGAGCGGCCGGAACCCCTGAAAAACGGCGTTTTGGCCCGCATTCCCCCCACCACGGTTCCGATTGCCTAGGGGCCGTTGCTCATTCCTCAGAACTTTGCATCCATCCCATATTCATCCCATCCGCCCACTAGGGCTTGGAGAAATTACCCATGCGACAAACCAAAACATTGGCATCGGTTCAAGGTTGTTTTGCTGGCGCTGTGACCGGTTTGGCCCTGCTGTTGGCTGCTCTGCCCGCATCGGCACACCACATGATGGGCGGTCAAGTGCCCAGCAACGGCTTTGAAGGATTCATGTCCGGTTTGGCTCACCCGGTGATCGGCTTGGATCACTTGGCCTTTGTGGCGGCTTCCGGCTTGGTGGCGATCGGGGCGGCCCGAGGGTGGATTGTGCCTGTGGTCTTTGCGGCGGCGGCCCTCGGCGGCACGGGGCTGCACCTGCAAAGTTGGGATTTACCCTTCCCGGAGCTAATGGTTTCCGGTTCGGTGGTGCTGTTTGGGTTGTTGCTGGCCATGGGCCGCCAACTGCCGACGGTGGCCTTGGGGGCGATCGCCCTGGTGGCTGGCCTGTTTCATGGTTATGCCTACGGTGAATCGATCGTGGGGGCAGGCATGGTTCCCCTCACGGCCTATCTGGTTGGGTTCACGGCCATTCAGCTCACGATCGCTCTCGGGGTGCGGGGGTTGGTGCAACAGTTGGCGGAAGGCTCGATCGCCCAAACCCTGCGCTACATCGGCTTTGCCATTGTGGGTGCGGGCGCGGCATTCTTAGCCTCGGCCTTGGGCGCTTAGGGCTGCTCGGGACTGGAGTTCAAGGACTGAATTCAACACCAATAACCATGCACAAAATTCCCGTTACCGTTGTCACCGGCTTTTTGGGCGCGGGCAAAACTACGCTGCTGCGCCATTTGTTGCAAAATCCCCAAGGCCGCCGGATTGCCGTGCTGGTGAATGAGTTTGGCGAAGTGGGGATTGATGGGGACTTGCTGCGATCGTGCCACGTCTGTGATGAAGAGGAGGCGACTGGCCCCAATAACGGCCCCAGCAACGTGATTGAGCTGACCAATGGTTGCTTGTGCTGCACGGTGCAAGAGGAATTTTTGCCGACGATGCAACAGTTGCTTGATCGCCGGGAAGATATCGATTGCATTGTGATTGAAACTTCGGGGCTGGCGCTGCCCAAGCCGTTGGTGCAGGCCTTTCGCTGGCCGGAGATCCGCACGGGGGCGACGGTCGATGGCGTGATTGCCACGGTGGACTGCGAAGCCCTGGCCGCTGGTCGGGTGGTGGGCGATGTGGCCGCGTTATTGGAGCAACGGGCCGCCGATGACAGCCTGGAGCACGAAACCCCGATCGAGGAATTGTTTGAAGACCAGCTCGCCTGTGCTGATTTGGTGTTGTTGACCAAGTGCGATCAAGTGGCCCCAGAGGATGTGGCCCGGGTGGAAGCCTGGCTGAAGCAGGAGTTGCGACCCGGGGTGAAGATTGTCCGTTGCCAGCGGGGGGCGATCGCGCCGGAACTGCTGTTGGGCTTCAATGCGGCGGTGGAAGATAACCTAGCCGATCGCCCCAGCCACCACGACCATCACCACCATGACCACGATCATGACGATGAGCATGATCACGACCATGACCATGACCACGACGACGACATCAGCGCGATCGCCCTCACCTTCGGAACTGTGGAGCCTCGCGCCCTGGTGCAACGCCTAGAGCGGCTGGTTCAGGAGTGGGAAATCTACCGCATCAAGGGATTTGCCGATGTGGCTGGCAAGCCAATGCGCCTGGTGGTGCAAGGGGTGGGGCCGCGGTTCGAGACCTTCTTCGATCGCCCCTGGCGGCCCGATGAAGTGCGATCGACCCAATTGGTGATCATTGGTCGCGATTTGGATCGATCGGCGATCGCGGCGGCTATTGGATAAGTTCAGGCTCGGGGAAAGTTACATCGCCTGATTCCAGGTCGTGCCCACAAACACGATCGCCGCCATCAGGGCCAACAGTCCTTGAATCACGTTGCCAATGATGGATCCCAACAGGATGCCCAAAGCCGCCTTTAGGGAAACTTTGAAGCGGGGCACGAGTGGTATGGTACGCCGGTAGAGCATTTCCCCCACCACAGCCCCCAACACCGGCCCCAACAAAATGCCTGCCAAGGGCCCTCCGATCGGGAGGGCCGGCAACAGGCCAAAGAACCCCAATAGCAACCCCACGATCGAGCCAATTTGCCCCCACTGGCTGGCTCCGGCCTTTTGTGCGCCAATGATGCCCGCCAGGTTGTCGATTAACAGGCTCAAGACCAACACGGCGATCGACACCCACAGGGCCGTGGTCACCAGGGCCCAGCCCTTGACGGCTCCCCAAATCACCACGGCCAACACCACCAAACTGGGCCCCGGAATGGCGGGGATGAAGGATCCCAAAACGCCCACCAAGGCCATGGCGATTAAGCCCAAATACAAAATTGTCTGACCTGTCTGCCCGTCCATGTTGAGTTGCGAATTGAGCTGCGAGTTGGTTGGCGAATTTGGGCGAGTTAATCGGGTTGGGATGACAACGGGCTAGCGATCGAGCCGCACCCTCGGATCCAAAACTCCGTAGAGGCCATCCGCAATTAGATTGAACAGCACAATCAAAATCGCATAGATAAACGCGATCGCCATCACCACGGGCGTATCGTTGCGCTGGATGGAGTCCACCAGCAAAGAGCCAATGCCCGGCACACGGAACACCTGCTCCGTCACGATCGCCCCTGTGAACACCGCTGGCACATCGAGCGCCACCAACGTCACCACGGGAATCAAGGCATTGCGCAAAATATGCCGCCCCACCACGATCCATTCCGGCAGTCCCTTTGCCCGAGCCGTGCGCACATAGCCCTGATAGACCTGTTCCAGCACCGAAGCACGGGTGAACCGCATCAGGCCGGCCGTTTGAAACAGGGCCAACACCCCGATCGGCATAATGGACTGCTTGATCTGCTCTCCCAGGCTAGCGAAATCCACCACTTGCAGGTTGCTGTCATAGATAAAGGGCAGCCAGCGCAGTTGCACACTGAACAGCAAAATCACCAGCAAGCCCGTGAAAAAGGGCGGCAAAGAAAAGCCAATGAAGGAAATGAGCGTTGCCGTGCGATCAACCCAGCCATGGCGCTTGAGGGCAGCAATTAGCCCCAACGGTAGGGCAATGAGGGCGCTGAATCCATAGGCGACCCCCACCACGGCTAGGGTGGTGGGTAACCGTTGGCCAATCAATTCCAAAACGGGCACTCGACTCACGAAGGAGTAGCCTAAGTCGCCCCGTAGCAGGGACAGCAGCCACTTGACATAGCGGATGTGAACGGGTTGATCCAGCCCCAGGGAGGCGCGAATTTGCGATCGCACCTCGGGGGAGAGGGCCCCGTTGGCGGCAAATTCACCCAAGGGGTCGCCGGGGGCCAGGGCCAGGATGCCAAAAATAATCAAACTGATGGCGAGCAGCGTTGGAATTGCCACCCCAATTCGTCCGAGGAAGTAGCGCCCCATGGGTTTAGTCGCGATTGACCCGGCTGATGGATCGAGTGATTGAATCGAATGCCTGAATTGAATGACTGAATTGAACGATTGATCAGGGTATTGACCAACGTTCAAAGTTCAGAGTTCAAAGTTCAGAATTCAGACCGATGATAGGCCCTTGGAGCCGATCGCCCCGTAGCCAGCGAGACCCGCCGTGCAGATCGCTTTGGGCGGGTCTCGCTTGACCAGATCGGCCTTAACGGACAAATTGGGGCATGATTTCAGCGGCGGTGAACAGGCCAAATTGCCCGCGCCGTTGCAGGGAAACGCCGGCCTTCAGGTAACCAAAGGCGGGGCCGCAAACGTTGGCGGCCATGCTGGTTTCGTCGCCGAGGGTGAAGGTGTGGGTGGAGATTTTGCCCTCGAAGGTGCGGCCCGTCACTTGCACATTGGTGCTGAGGGGTTTCTTGGCGTTGCGCGTATCCACCACACCACCGACGGTGACCCGATCGCGGCTGCAAATGCCCGCCAGCTCCAGCATCAGATCATCGGCATGTTCCATGTTTTCCAAGGATAGGATGCCGTTGGTGGTGTCGAGCAGGGCTTCGACTTCCGCATCGGTCATCAGGCGGGCCCGCTCGGTGTCATAACCGGGCATGTGGGCGATGTCTTCGCGGATGGTGGCGCGGTAGGCTTCCCAGTTGGCGATGCCGACTCCGAAGGTAATTTTGACGCTGTGAACTTCGGCGTAGCTTTGGGCGGCGATCGTGGCGGCGGCGGTCAACAGGCCGGGGGTGGCTCCGCAACCGGTGAGATAGGTGATGCCAGCGTTGGCGAGCCGATCGCCCAGGGCCAGGATCTGTTCCATGGCGCTGGTGCGTTTGAGGGCATCCACCAACACGCCGCGCCAACCGGAGGCGATGATTTGTTCGACAACCTCGGCCATGAAGGTGTTGGGCAGGTTGGGCAGGGCCAGGAAGAAGCCATCGACGTTACCCTTGGCGGCTTCGATCGCCTCGATGATGCTGGTGGGGCTGAGGGAGCCGCCGGGCAGATGGCCCACGGAACCCCGATCGCGGTAGGTGGCGATCGCCCGATCGGGATCTAGCCCTTCGGGGCTGTAGGCAAAGCCATCGCGATCGACCGCTGCCACCAACAGCATTTCGCGCTTGGGAGCCAGCACCCGCGCCGCCGCTTGGCCCAAACCGCCAAAGCCCATCACCCCAACCCGAATTGCGCCGGTCTTGTCCGAATTCACCATTTGCGCCGATGCCAAGTCCACAACCGAATGACTCATAACGGAATCCCCAAACTGAACGGGTCAATCAACTTCCAACAAATTCCCACAATACAGATTCCAACAAATTCTCAGTGCGGGAAAACGCTGGAAAAAGATAACCCCCAATCATTGCAGTGATCGGTAAATCTCAGCAATCGCGATCACCCGGCCACCTGCCCGGACTCGGCGGGTTTCGATCGAGATTGCCTGGGCGGTGGGTTGCCCAAACCGGTAGCTGACAATACTTTCGAGCGATAAATGGTGAGCGCTCAATGGCCGATCGATTGCCCCAAACCCTTGCCAATGCGTCCCTTGACTGCGATCGGAAGTTACGCCACACTATCAAAAAGGCAAAGTCAGCGCTCCTATTCAATTTAAACAATTGTCAAGAAGCGTCTCGAAATGGATCGTTTTTTGGATGATCCGAATCGATCGACTCTCGATCGATATTTCAGACCCTCGGTAACTCGGTGAAATCCCGATTCTAAAAAGACCATGGTTTGCTCGGTTGGCGCTTTTCGCGGCCCGGAACTCCTCCGTTGGGTTCCCCGTTGCGGAGCGATCGCCCGAGTCAGTGCTCAAACATCTGTACGAGTTATCCCGCTTGGGAACTTGTGCAAAGGCCTTGAGACCGCCTGTTGGCCGCCTAGTCTGGAAACCCTGCATGGAAACCCTGGAATTCATCATTTACCCCGATGGTCGGGTACAGGAGAAAGTCACCGGTATCATCGGGGCCTCCTGTGCCGAAGTGACCGCCGCCATCGAAGCACAACTGGGGCGGGTCATTAGCCGCGAGGTAACTTCCGAAAACTTTGCTCGGGCCCAAGCGGATCGCGAGGCCTCGATCGAAGCCCAAACAACCTTCAGCGAGTGGTAGCACTCTGGGATTTCTAAGGCGCAGCTTTCGAGCCATTCGGGAGCGGCGCTTTAAAAATTTCAGCCGCGCTTGCTCCGGGGGGTCTGCATCGTTCAACCCGTTCAGATCGCTGTTAACGAAAACCACCATGTCGCACTTTAGCCAAATCAAAACGCAACTTCGCAACCTGACTTCCCTGAAAGCCGCCCTGACGGATCTGGGCATGGATTGGAAAGAAGGCCCCGCCACCGTGCGTGGTTACCAGGGGCAAACGGAAACCGCCGACGTGGCGATCGAACAGCCCAACGGCTACGACATCGGCTTTGCCTGGAACGGTCAGGAATATGCCCTGGTGACCGATATGCAATTTTGGCAACTGAACGGCTCGGTCGATCGGTTCCTGAAGCAAGTGACCCAGCGCTATGCCTTCCACACCGTGATCAACAGCGGTGCTGAACAGGGCTTCCAAGTGGCCGAGCAGGTCAAGAATGAGGACGGATCGATCCGTCTGGTGTTGCAACGCTGGAATGGTTAAGGTTCGTTAAGGGAGAGGCTTTGATCCTTTCTGCGCAACGACTCAACCGGCCGCGTCGTCTCCATTGTCTAGCGCTGGCTTTGCCCAAAGCAGTGGCGATCTCGCCAGATTTTCTCGCTTGCGATCGGGGCAGGTTCTCAGAGTCCAAACTCGGAACTTGCCCCGATTTGTTTTTTCCGATTGTCGGCTTGCTATGCCACTAGAGGCAGAAAAAACCATGGATCAGGAACCACAAGCACCAATGGAATCCGCAATGGAATCCGCAATGGGATCCGCAATGGGATCCACCGACCTGGGGGTCAACAATGACGCGGGCCCCGGGTTTGCGCCAGAACTGGGCGGTGCATTGCGTGGCCTGGGCGATCGCACCGGATTGGAGCCGGAGCTAGGCGGCCTGGTGCGCCAAAAAGGCGTGTATGTGGACGAAATTACCTGCATTGGCTGCAAGAACTGCGCCCACGTGGCCCGCAACACCTTTTACATTGAGCTGGAATATGGCCGGGCCCGAGCCATTCGCCAAGACGGTGACCCCGAGGAATTGATCCAAGAGGCGATCGACACCTGCCCGGTGAACTGCATCCATTGGGTTCCCTTTGCGGAGCTGAAGCGCCTTGAAGAAGAACGGCGCTATCAAGAAATTCCCACAGCCGGCTTCCCGATCGATAAATCCGTGATTGCGGCTAATTTGCGTCGTCGCAAGGAAGCGGCCAGAAAACGGCGATCGGAACAGGGTTGATCAACGATTGCAACCCACCATTACAACCGACGATTACAACCCACCATCACAAGCCTGAGTCCACGATTTAATGGTCGATCGCCCCTGACCCACGGGCTGACCCCGTTTTCCGAAGCTCTTGTTTCCCGAAGCTATGGTTCCTGAACCGCGAGTGAATGAACCCAGGGCCGATCGATCGCAGGCGGATCCTCCCAGGGCGAATGACGATCGCCCTGAGTCGATCGTCATTCGCCCTGGCTTGCCCAGCGACGCAGCGGCAATTGCCCGACTTTTTCACGATACTGTGCGAGAAATTAACAGCCGTGACTACAGCCTCTCGCAGGTGAAAGCTTGGGCCCCGGATGATTTGTCGTTTCGTAACTGGGCTGAACGCAGCCAAACCCGCTGGACAATCGTGGCTGAAGATCGGTCAGTACCCGATCGCGACCTGATCGCGGGTTTCTGTGAATTGGAACCCGATGGCCACATTGATTGCTTCTACTGCCACAAAAACTATCAACGCTGTGGTTTGGGTCGGCAGCTTTACCAGGCTTTAGAAACTGAAGCACTCGATCGTTCCCTTCAACAATTGCAAGTTGAATCCAGCATCACAGCGCGCCCTTTTTTTGAAGCGATGGGCTTTATTATGCTCTCTCCCCAGACCGTAAGTGTTCGAGGCGAAAGTTTTGTGAATTACAAGATGGTTAAGGCGCTCAACCCCAGAAGTGTTGAATCTAAACACAAAACTTCATATTCTAGGCAACAAGAGTTTCTGGCAGTAAATCATAGCTCCAATGACTGATTGAGCCATAGCGACCGAGTACAACTTGCAAATATCGCAATTTATCTAGTAGCGTCTGACTATAGAATTGCGGCAATTCTATTAACTGCAAGATGGCATAAGCAATTAAGACCATGTAGATCTGTATTGCTACGCCATTTTGATTTTTCGTAATGAGCTGATCTAATTTTAAATGCATCTTTAAGAACTTCCATAGCAACTCAATCTGCCAGCGCTTTCGATACAGTTCTCCAATCTCT
>NZ_JACJQD010000025.1:0-18947 GCF_014696485.1 Limnothrix sp. FACHB-1083
TGAGAATAGGTTTGACGATTTGAGAGAATGAGCGTAACATTGGTGTATTACTTTTTGATTGTTTGGGGTAAGAATTACATCTTCTTACCCCTTTTTTATAACCTGAATCTGTCATTCAACACTTCTGATTGGGTGCATATTGGGCGGCGATCGCCCTGAGGTGCGAATTCCCTGGGAGCACAGCCCAAATTAGTTCGCCCAAATTAGTTCGCCCAAATTAGTTCGCCCAAATTAGTTCGCCAAAGCTAGTTAAGCCCGTTAGGCCAAGGCCGCTCGCGGCGCGTTCGTGCTGCTGGTGGCCTTCTGGTTGAGGGTTTCCAGGGCAGCAGCGGCGGCGGATTTTTCGGCTTCTTTTTTGGAGCGACCTTGACCGGTTCCTAAAATCCGAGACCCCAACGAAACTTGGCAGGAAAAGAGGGGATTGTGATCCTGTCCGGCAATCTTTTGGGTGTTGTATTTTGGCAGGGAAAGACCGCATTTGTGGGCCCATTCTTGCAGTTGATTTTTCACATCAAGGCTCGATCTCGCCTGGAGTTCTTCGATCGGCACTGCGTCAAACAGGGCTTCCACAAAGGGGCGAACAATCTCCACATCCCCATGTTGATCGAGATAGTAAGCCCCAACCAAGGCTTCAAAAGCGCTGCTGAGTAGGTTGGGATTATGGCGACCTCCCATCTGCTCAACCCCTCGGCTCATTCGCAGTTGCTGACCCAAATTCAGGGCGATCGCAAACTGAGCCAGTTGCTTTTCATCAACGAGGGCCGATCGCCGCCGGGTCATTTCGTCCTCGCCCAAGTCGGGAAAGCGGCGATACAAATAAGCCCCACTAACAAAGGTCAAAATTGCATCACCCAAAAATTCCAGTCGCTCGTTATCCTCACCCAGCCGTGGATTTTCCCGCACGAGCGATCGATGGGTGAGGGCCTGAATCAACAAGCTTTGGCAGTTAAACCGAGGCAGCTCCGGCACCAAGTGGGGCATCAGCGACGTTTGGGCGATCGACTCCTGAACAGCAAGGGATTTGGCAGGTCGCGGCCAGGTAACCACCCTAGGGCGTTCGGAACCAGACGGCTGTTGAGCAAAGGCGGTCATAACGGCGTTGAGTCCTTGGATTGGGAGACTTTGGGCATTGGCAATGGGCCAGTGATCCTAAATAGGCAAGAGGCACAACAACAGGACAACTAAAGTTGGGAGCGCCAGCCACCCAATGCAATCACAACTACGGCGCAGCGTCTGATCTTGAATCTCAGCCGAGTTGCTAGCTATGTGGGCTGCGAACCTCAGGACTTTGGCGACTGTTGGCGTTCTTGCATATCAAACCTTTACCGAAACTGGAGCAGAGCTTAAACCCCTATTGGGTTTGGCAGATTATGAGTAGAGATTGTCTTATATGGTTAATACCGTATCGATCAATCGTAAAAAACTCGGGAAGACAATTCTTCAATTCAAACCCGCTCTAAGGGTAGTTTACCGCGCTCGAATAGTTGCAGGCCAAAGCATTGGGGGCTTTTTAAAGGTTTCATCAAGCCCCTTGATCATGAGTGACAGATATCAAATTGGCACGCGATCGCCCAAAGGACTCTTGCTCCTCCATCTAAGAGGATGTCTGAGAAGTATCTTTTAGTGCGGGCCTGGCATCGACACAAGCATTAATAGAATCGTCAATAGAAGCGCCAATTATTTTAGGGGCAAGGAGTTTCAGCCCCTTTTCTATGTCGATCACTGGGGTATCCAGAGCAGCAACTTTGGCTTTTCAGACATCCTCTAGGAGGACAGATTAGTGCTAGGAATTGGCGCGATGGATCGGTAACACCACAAGGATTTCCGTTCCTCGATTGAGGGTCGATCGACAGATCAGTTGTCCCCGATGATGTTCCACCACAATTTGATAGGTAATGCTTAGCCCCAAGCCCGTTCCCATGCCCACGGGCTTGGTGGTGAAGAACGGATCGAATAATTTGGGTTGAATGGCTTCGGGAATTCCGGGGCCATTATCCGCGATCGTGATGGTGAGGTGCTCAGAGTCGGACAGGGCTGTGGCAATCCGAATTTGACTCGGTTGATTGAGACATTCTTGGTAGCTTCGTGATTGATCGCGCTCATCCAAGGCATCGATCGCATTCGTCAGCAAATGCATCAATGCTTGATTGAGTTGTCCTGCAAAACAGTCGATCGGGGGAACAGGGCCATAATCACGAACAATTTGAATTTCCGGACGTTCATTCTGCTCCCGCAATCGATAGCCCAAAATCGTGAGGGCACTCTCGATCGACTCATGCAAATCAATTGTTTTAAATTCTGCCTCGTCCAGCCGCGAAAACACTCGCAGGGATTTCACAATATCGCGAATCCGACCAGTGCCCACTTCCATCGAAGAAAACACGCGATCTAAATCACCTTGAATGAATTCCAAATCGCTTTCTTGAATCGCCTCTTGCAAATGTTGGGGAGGGTTGGGATAGGCTTCTTGATAAAGCGCCACTAGGGCTTGCAACTCCTGGGCATAGTTCTTGGCATGGTAGAGATTGCTATAAACAAAACCCGCTGGATTATTAATTTCATGGGCAATGCCTGCCACCATTTTGCCCAGACTAGACATTTTTTCCGAATGGACGAGGCGACTTTGAGCCTGGTGTAGCTCGCTCATATATAAATCGGCCCATTCAACCAATTGATTAAACGCCATGGATAAATCAGCAGTGGTTCTATCCTCTTGAGTAATCGATGCCCTTAATTTTAAGTTGTTCTCTGTGGTAACTTTTTGAACTGTTTCAGTCAGCTCCAACAGGGGTGTTGTGATCGTTTTGCCGGCCATTAACGACAGAAAAATTCCCAACAGCAAACTCACGAACAGACTGCCACCCACAATCAAAGCTTGAATTTGTCGAATTTCCTGTAGTTGGTCAGTGCCAATATTTTCCTGTTCTTCTACTTTTTCCGCAACAGTCAAAAGTTCCTGGTGAATGCTGTTCAGTTCTAAATAGAACGATCGATAGGAATCGCTCACCAGAAAATTCACCAGAGTCTGATGGGCCACCTCATATTCCTGAGTCGTGTATCCCGGCCGAAGGGTCAATGACTGTAACAGGGGAGAAGCAAAGCGCTGATAGTGGCGCATCGACTCATTCAGGCGATTCATTAATTGTTGCCACTGAGCCGCATCGATTCCATCTTCCTTGTCTTTCATAGTGACCGAGAATTCCACCAACTCTCGGCGCAACTCCGCCAATTTATCGAGGTGTTGTCGTTGGCGATCTTGGAATTGTGATGGATAGCGCAACAAGTACAAAGACTCGAATGGGTAATTGAGAATGACCATCCAGTCGTCTGCAAAGTGCGCTAATTCCTCTTGGCGAATATCAGCAGCCCGAATTTCCGCCACTGTTTGGACGGCATAGCGGTTGCCCACAAATAGGCCAACACTGGTTCCCAAAATGGCTGTAAAAATTGCTGTTCCAGAAGCCCAACACACTTTCCGTGCAATACTCCAATCGCGCGAAAAATGATTCAAGAGTCGTTGATATTTCCCGATCGTGAGGTCTGCCAAACGCCGTGACCAATTTCCTCGGGCAGCCGATTGAGGACGCGACCAAGGATCCTGTGGAGGGGATGATTGCAGCACGGTACGAGACTTGGCGATCATGGAGAATCAGTCCTGCAAGGAGAGTGAAGCACGACTGGCACAATGGGAAACATGACTCATGAAACTTCACTGAGAAAAGCTGGCTCAATTGATCCTGAAGACTCAACAGAGTTGGATCAATTTTCCAGGCTAATTTCAGTCTTGATTAAGCTTCATTTTCGAGAACTTGAAAAATTATGGATTAATGGCCACTATGGTTGGGGCGATGATTTGGGCGATCGCTCTGTGGGGCAACTCAGACGGGGATTCCTTGAGGAAATTGAAATTCAGATCTGAAATTCAAATTCATCAATTCATGACCAAAATCAACATTCAAAAATTGACAGTCAAAGATTAACAGCCAGAGATTAACGTTGATGATTTAGACCCAGAATTATCAGCCAAACAGTCAAAAAGAGCTGATAATTTTTACCGAGAATTTTTGCCCAGATTTAGAGCCAAAGCAATTTTATCAAGTGGGGTTCATCAGCATAGACCGATTCAAATGGATGCCAATCGATTCAAATCAACTCAAGTGATTCAATTTGGGTGAATTAGTGAATCAAGTGAATTGGGTGAATGAATTGAAGCGGACTGGGCAGTGACGATTCCGCAAAAATCAAGCTCTAGCAATGCATTTAGGGTTGTTGTATTTGACTTTACTCGCCAAGTGTAAAAATCTAGGGAAGATAGAGGAAAATTTACATCAAACCTAGGAAAGGCAGGCTTTTTGGAGGATTTCGCTGGAAATCTTGGCGCGGAGGCCGATCGAGGGGTAAGGTCTGTCGTCATTTCCTGAAATCAGGTGAAAGCGCTTGATTTTCGATACCCCAACCACCGCAACAGGGATGCCCCAACCGCCGTAACAAGGGGCTTCAGCCCCCTGTCTTCGCTGATCCACTAGGGTTGGAATCAGGGTTTTGAACGATCGATACGCCCTGATGCCCTTGGGGGTGGATGGCCAGGGAATGGCGGGCTAGGCACAACCTAGACACAACTCTTAGCAACCTGTGATTAACTGGTAGCTACGTTGACCATTGCTGGCAAACGGGTCTTGATTTGGGTGAATGGAACGATTGGCAACATGAGCAATCCCCTGCGTATTGGACTGTTGTTTGGTGGGCGATCGGGCGAGCATGAGGTGTCGATTCGATCGGCCGCGGCCGCGGCTCGGGCCCTGCAAGCAGACAGCAATCGCGATCGCTATCAGGTGTTGCCGTTCTATTTGCAAAAGGATGGGCTTTGGCAAGGGCCAGCGGTGGCCCAAGGGGTTTTGGAGTCGGGGCAACCGTTGCCGAGTGACGATCGCCCCGTCGATCGCGCGGCGCTCTGGCAATTCCCACCCGAAGCCAGCACGGTGGATGTGTGGTTTCCGACGCTGCACGGGCCTAATGGGGAAGATGGATCAGTCCAGGGACTGTTGCAACTGATGCAGGTTCCCTGGGTCGGGTCGGGGGTGCTGGGATCCGCAGCGGGCATGGACAAGATCGCCATGAAAATGCTGTTTGCCCAGGCGGGTTTGCCGCAAGTGGCCTATCGATTGGTGACTCGATCGGAAGTTTGGTCAAATTCTTGCGTGTTTCCGAAGCTTTGCGATCAGCTTGAAGCAGATTTGGGCTATCCCTGCTTTGTGAAACCGGCGAATCTAGGATCCTCCGTGGGCATTGCCAAGGCCCGATCGCGTGCTGAGTTGGAAGCGGCCCTGGACAGTGCAGCCAGTTTCGATCGACGAATCATTGTGGAAGCGGCGGCGGGGGGCAAACCACGGGAGGTGGAATGCGCCGTGCTGGGCAATGATCAGCCGATCGCCTCGGTGATTGGGGAAATCACCTTCGAGAGCGAGTTTTATGACTACGACACCAAATATTCCGACGGGGCGGCGGATTTGGTGATTCCGGCAGCCTTGCCCGCCCCGGTGGTCGATCGCCTGCAAACCATGGCCAAGGAGGCTTTTTTAGCCCTCGATTGTGCTGGGTTAGCGCGGGTTGATTTTTTCTATGTGGAAGCCACGGGCGAAATCTTTTTGAACGAGATCAACACGCTGCCGGGTTTCACCGCCACCAGCATGTATCCCCAATTGTGGGAAGCGACCGGAATTCCCTTTCCGGAATTAGTACACCGATTGGTAACGCTAGCAATTGAACGTCATACCGTGGCACAAGGGGCGCAGTAAATGACGGCTGGAGCATCGCGATCATCTTCTTTACCGGATGGGGAATCGAATCCTTTTGATGCGGCCCTGAAGCGAGGATCGCCCCAGTTGCCTGCCTTGCCGCCGCGCCCGATGCCGCCGGCCGCGCCCGCTCCGTTGCCGCGTTATGGGCCGCCACCGCCGCTATCGGCTCCGTTGCCGCGATCGCCCCAACCGCTGCCCACACCGGCCCCAAAGCCTGAACCAGCACCCAGAGCAGAGGCGCTGCCCCAGCCCGGCGATCCTAATCGCAGCGGCTCGGTCGTTGGTGCAAATCACCCCCGATCGATCTCCATAGGTCGCACTGGGCTAGACCGCGCTGGACTGGATCGCGCTGGACTAGACCCCACTGAGCAACCTAGTCAATCTAGATCCGCCGACCAGGATTCAGCCCAGCCCCATCCTGCCTTCGGAAATCGCGGGCGATCGCGCCATCGTCGGCCCGGACGATCAAGTGACGGAACCGGGGCCACCTCAACGGCCCTCGCCCCGATCGGGCGATCGCGTCGTCGTCGGCCGTCACCGGCCTGGCTGGCCCAAATGCCAACGGTGGTGACCGCTTTGGAACGCCTGTTGCGGGGGCGGGTTTTGATTGGGCTATTTGTGTTTTGGGCCTTGTTTTGGCTGGTGGGCGGCGTGGCGATCGTCCGCTTGCTGAAGATGGATCGCCCAGCGGAAGTGATTCCGTTGCAAGTGGGGCAAAACCCAGAGGTTTCAGGGGCGATCGGGAACACCGCCAGCCCCAGCCCCGCGCCGTCTCTCCTGCCCACCGATAGTGAGCGCCGTTTTCAGCAAAATTCCACCACCGCCAACGCTCCGGCCAATGGCTTCGGAGAATTGCAGCCCATGGTGCGACCGCAGCGATCGGGCCCACCGTTGGGACTATTCGCCGGGGTGGTGGTGCTCTGTAGCCTGGGCGCTTGGGTGCGCTTGCAACAAATGGGTCGCCGGCCCTAGGGCGCTCATGCAAATTAAGCGCTAGAGAGCGAGTCGGGCGATCGACCGGCAAAGTCTAAACTCCCCCATCCATCAGCTTGATGGCCTTTGGGGTTGAATTTTGTGGTTGAATTTCGGTCTACACAAAATTTCGGTCTACACAGAATTTCGGTCTACACAGAATTTCGGTCTAGACCAAGAATCAGGCAATGTCCAGGGTTGCGAACCAAACCGTTGCGATCGGGCAACAGGAGAACTGAATTTGGCCTTGCGCATTCAACAGCTACAGCAATGGAAACAACAGGGTCGCCCGATCGCGGCTCTCACGGCCTGGGATTGGCTGTGGGCCCGTCTGCTCGATCGCGCGGGGGTTGATCTGCTGCTGGTAGGCGACTCCCTGGCCATGGTGGCTCTGGGCTACAAAACCACCCTGCCCCTGACCCTCGACCAAATGATTCACCACGCGGCCGCCGTTGCCCGTGGGGTGGAGAGCGCTTTGGTGGTGGTGGATTTACCCTTTTTGACCTACCAAGCCAGTGAGGCAGAAGCCATCGCCTCCGCCGGTCGGATTCTGAAGGAAACCGGGGCACAGGCCGTGAAGCTCGAAGGGGGCTATCCCGAAATGGCCGCCACCGTGGCTCGGTTGGTGCGATCGGGCATTCCCGTCATGGGCCATGTGGGCCTCACCCCCCAATCGGTGAATCAACTGGGTTATCGACAACAGGGTCGCAGCCCCGCTGAGGGCGATCGGATCCTGGCCGAAGCCCTCGCCCTGGAAGCGGCCGGTGCGTTTGCCATTGTTTTGGAGCATGTGCCCGCCACCCTGGCCGAGCGCATTACCCGACAGCTCACCATCCCCACCATTGGCATCGGGGCGGGCAATGCCTGCGATGGCCAAGTGCTGGTGACCGCCGACCTGTTGGGTTTGAGCGACCAAACCCCGCCTTTTGCCAAAACCTACGCGGATTTGGGAGCAGCGGTGATTGCGGCGGCGGAAACCTACTGCCAAGAGGTGCGATCGGGACAATTTCCACCGGCTCCCCTACCAGCCGCTGCCCAGACTCACCAGTCGATCGGCTCCTGATTCGCGTCTCCTCCTTGGCTGCTGATTGGGGCCCACATCACCCCATCAGGCCCAGTGCCCAGCGTTTTGGCTACCAGCCCCTCAAGAAGGCGCATTGGGCTGCCAGAGTGGAATCGTAATTTCAAACGTGCTGCCTGCCCCAGGGGTCGAATCGCAAATCAGCGTCCCCCCGTGTTTTTCGGTCACAATTTGGTAGCTAATGGACAATCCCAGCCCCGTGCCCTTGCCCACGGGCTTGGTGGTATAGAACGGGTCAAACAGCCGCTGCTGCACCTCCTGCGGAATGCCCAAACCATTATCTTGAATCCGAATAATCGCTTGCTCTCCCCGGCGTTCCGTCATAATCCGAATCCGGCTCGGGTTCGCTTGCATTTCCGCCATCGATCGCTGCTGATCTCGTTCCTCCAAGGTGTCAATCGCGTTGACCAAAATATTCATAAACACCTGATTGAGTTGCCCCGCGTAGCACTCAATTTCTGGCAATGTTCCATACTCTCGAATTACCTCAATACCCAACCGATTATTCTTCGGTTTCATTCGCCCATTCAAAATCGTCAGGGTGCTATCCAATCCCTCATGGATATTCACCACCTTCATTTCCGCCTCATCCATGCGGGAGAAAATCCGCAGCGATTGCACAATTTCCTTAATTCGCTCTGCCCCCAATTTCATCGAATCAAGCATTTTGGGCAGATCAATCATCAAAAAGTCCAGATCAATTTCCTCAATGAGGTCAGCGATCGGCTGTTCTAAATCAGGATAAAAGTCACGATATAACGCCACTAATCGCAATAGATCTCTGCTGTAATCTTCCGTATGAGCTAAGTTGCCATAAATAAAGTTCACGGGATTATTAATCTCATGGGCTACCCCGGCCACCAACTGCCCCAAACTCGACATTTTTTCCTGTTGCACCAATTTGGTTTGGGTCAGGCGCAATTCTCGCAATGCTTGCTCCAGGGCGATCGCCTTGGCCCGGGCTTCAGCGGCGGCCATTTCGGTTCGCTCCAACAAATCTGCCTGATTTTTAGCGATCGCCACCTGATTCACCACCGCCTGCACCAACGCCACCTCATCCGGCTGCCATCGATGCTCATGGGACATCTGCAAGCAAGAAATTACTGCCATTCGGGAGCCATGAATTCGCACCGGCACCATGAGGAGCGATCGAACCTTCATCCGCGACAGGGTTAGCCGCTCTCGCAAAGGCAGTTGCTTCACATCGTCAATTTGCACCACCTCCATACGGGTTAGCCCTGCCAGCAACGAGCCAAACTGGGACTCATGGTAAGTACCAATCACCGAGGGAATGGCCGGATCTCTCGCTTCCGCCACGATGCTCCAAGCCCCCTCTGCCAACACTTCAGTTGCTGAATCAGTTGCTGAATTGGTCACCAATATTGTTTCTGTGGCCGGCTGGTCAGCTTGCTGGTCAATTGGCTGGTCAGTTTGTTGATTAATTGGCTCACCGAGTTGCTGATCCTCCAGTGGCTGAGCTAACTGATTGAGCTGATTGAGCTGATTGAATTGATCAATTGGTTGATGCACTTGATCATGAACCGGTTGGTCATACAGGGCAAAGGTCGTTAGATCAACCCCCAAGGCCAGGCGAATTTCCTCCAAGGCAAACCCAATCACCTGTTCCTTGGAGCCATGGATACTTTTGCGAATTTCCGTTGACAGGGTGTTAATCAGCCGCTCCCGTTCCACCTGCCGTTGCAAACAGTGCTGGGAATCTCGCAGGGCCTGTTCCACCTGCTTCAGGGCTGCAATGTTGCGGGCCACGTTTGACAAATATTCCACCTGTCCATTGCGCCCGTAATGCACCAGAGCCACTTGGGACACGGGAATCGGATTCCCGGCTCGATCGCAAAATAAGCCTTCCCCTTGCCACACGCCTTCCTGCAACAACTGGGGAAACTGCTCTTGAATTAGGTTTCGCTCTGAGGGATGCAGCAACTGGGCAATGTTCAAGCGCAAAATTTCCTCGGCGCTGTAGCCCAACATGGTGCAACCGGCGGGGTTGACATAGGTTAAGTTGCCGTGAATGTCGGTGGTTCCCACAAAGTCCGTGGTCGCCTCCAAAATGGCTAACAGGCGCTGTTGTTCCCGTTCAATTTGCTTGCGCTCCGTGGTATCGATCGCCACCAACAGCAATCCGGTAATTGCACCCGCGTGATCTCGCAGGGGCGTTTTGACCACATCAAAATCACGCAATTCGCCGGCCGCATTGGGAAACTGCTCTTCAACCTGAATCGTTTTCCCGAGGGAAAGGCAGCGTTGATCGGACAGCAGACAAACACGGCAGGACTCTTCTCCCAGCACGTCTTGATAGTGATTGGCCGCCAGCAGGGTGGATTCTTCGACACCAAAGGTTTGACAGAGGGGCCGATTGGCCAACTGCACTCGCCCTTTGGCATCCGTGAGCCAAATCAGCAGAGGAGCCGTGTCCAGCACGGTGCGCAGGGTGCGCTCCTGTTCCATCAGGCGAATTTCGGCCTGTTTGCGTTCGGTGATGTCCGTGTCCACCCCCACCCACTCGCGGATGGTTCCGTCGGCTTCCAGGACGGGCACACCCCGCACCACCATGTGGCGATATTCACCATCGGCGCGGCGCAACCGATGCTCAATTTTGTAGGGCTGGCGCTGTTGTCGGGCCGTTTGCCAAGCTTCTTGGGTATAGCCGCGATCGTCGGGGTGAACGGCCATCAACCAACCTTGGCCGCAGTAGTCCGCAAAGGATTGGCCGGTGAAGTGGGCCCAGTGGGGCATGGGTTCGGTCACTTCTCCATCGGCGTTGGTGCGCCAGAGGGTTTGGCCCATGGCTTCCACTAGGCAGCGATAGCGTTCTTCGCTTTGGCGCAGGCGATCTTCGGCCAGGATGCGGGCGGTGATGTCGGTGGCAATGGACAGACAGCCAATCATGTCCCCCTGTTCGTTGCGAAGGGGGGCGTTTTGCCACTCGCAAAGGATGATGCGGCCGTCGCGGGTGCGGTTGTAGTTGCGGAACCGGCTGCCGCCACGACCGGTCATCAGATCGGCAATCAGGGCATAGACTTTGGGCTGTTCATTTTCGGGCAGGATTCGATCGAACGGTTGATTGATCATGTCTTCGGCGGTGTAGCCGAAGAGTTCGGTGGCGGCACGGTTCCAGGTGATGATGCGCCCATCGGAGAGCCATTCAATGATGGCAACGGGGATGCGTTGCACCAGGGATGACCAGCGCTTTTTTGAGGACTGGAGGGCCTGTTCGGTGGCTTTGCGATCGGTTACGTCAAAAATCACCCCATCCAGCCACATCAGTTGTCGGTTGTGGTTGAAGCTGGGTTGTCCCTGTTCCACCACCCAACGCAGTTCGCCGCTGACGTGGCCAAGCCGATACTCGACGCGGTAGGGTTGCTGCTGGGCGATCGCGGCTTGAATTTCTGTCCACACCCGATCGCGGTCTTCGGGGTGGGTGAGGTCTTGCAGGGTGCGATTGCGATATTGAACGAAGGTTTCGGCTCGGTGACCGGTGAGATGTTCGATCGCCTCGCTGGCAAACAGCAATGTCCGTTCCCGATCGCCCAAACAACGATAGATCACGCCGGGAACATTGGCCACCATGGTGCGGAAGCGCTCGTTGTTGTCTCGCAAGGCGGTGTCGGCCTGTTCTTGGGCCAAGCGCAGCACGCGCCGCTCGGTGATGTCTTGGGCAACGGCGTAGATCAGATCCTGGGCCCGATCCCAAAAGAAATTCCAGCGAAACCAACGATAGGTTCCGTCTTTGCGTCGGTAGCGATTTTCCAGGACGCGGGTGGGGGTTCCTTGGGGTGAAAAGTGAGTTTCCGCCTGGGTGCGGGTGCGATCGTCCGGGTGAACGTAATCGGTGAAGGGCCGCCCGATCGCCTCTTCCCGCCAGCCCAAAACCTGATCCCAGGTTTCGTTGAGAAATTGAAATTCCCCTTGACTGTTGATCGTGCAAAGGCAACTGCCCGATTGGATAAAAAGCTGTTTCCAGGCTTGCTCCATCACCACCCGATCGCTCACCACCCGCAGGGAAATGCAAACCAGGTTGTGCCCGGCATCGTTCGGCCCAAGGCCGCCATTGCCCCAGGGAGCCACCTCCCATTCCAACCAAAGGCCCGGATGGGGTGACCGTTGCAGCCAATGGGGTTGCTCTGAGCGCACGGTTTGCCCCTGACTGGCTCGGGCAATGGCCGGTTGCCAAAGGGTGGCCAATTCTGGACAAAGGGTCATGACCGATTGGCCGGGGGTGGCTTCCGGCAGCGATAGTGCCGTTAACCAGGCCGGGCTGGCAGCCCAATAGCTCCCTTGGCCATCCACCAGGGCGATCGGCAGGGGCAACCCAACCACAAGCTGTTGTAAAGCTGCCTCAGAGGTTACGGGAGGTTCCAACGGTTGCGAAGTCGCCGTCACGCAACCCCCATCGCCACCGGCGGGTTGCGGATCGCTAGATTGCGGAGCGTCGGGGTTGGTCATGGGTGGAAATCTCGGAAGGCAGGCGAAACAGGCGAACAACAGCAGGCAAGCACAGGGCAGCATGAGCGGCCAACGTCAACCTCTGTCGCGCAAGCCCCAGCAGCGATCGCTAGGATTGGGTCTAGCATAGAAAAGCTCGCAGGGATTGCCAGTGATCCGCAACCTTGCTGCTTTGGTTCCTGCTGCCCTAGTCCCTGCACCGCCAGCCGTCATGAAAAGTTTTTTACAACAAACAATCGCGAGCATTCTGGGAACGCTGGTTGGCCTCACGATCTTCGCAGGTGGCAGCCTCCTGGGACTCATTGGTTTGATTACTTTTTTGGCGGCCCTGTCCAGTTCCTCGGAGCCAGTGGCCCTCAAGGGGCGATCGATGTTGGCGTTGGATCTGTCGCTGGCGATTCGGGATGAGCCGGGCCAGGCAGAGGACTCGATCGATCGCTGGCTCAGCGATCGCCCTCGAACCATTCCCCTCAGGGTGTTGCTAGACACCTTGGCCCAGGCGGCCAAAGACCGCCAAATCACCGGTCTTTATCTTTACGACAGTGCCGGAACGGGCCCGATCGCGGGCTATGCCACCCTCCGGGAAGTGCGGGAAGCCATTCTGGAGTTTCGGAAAAAGAAGCCCGTCATTGCCTATGGTACGGATTGGGACGAGCGTACCTATTACCTAACATCCGCCGCCAATGAAACGCGGTTGCATCCGGCGGGAGGGCTGGAGTTCAACGGGTTGGCCGCCGAAAGCACCTTTTGGAGCGGGGCCCTTGAAAAATACGGCATTGGGGTGCAGTTTGTGCGGGCCGGCAAGTTCAAGTCGGCGGTGGAACCCTTTGCCCGTCGGGATTTCAGCCCTGAAAATCGGGCCCAAACGGCAGCCCTACTTCAGGATTTGTGGCAAACGGTGCTGACGGCGACGGGCCAAAGTCGCAAACAGTCGATCGCCCAGTTGCAAGCGATCGCCGATCAGGGAGGATTGTTGCGCTCCGATCAGGCGGTGAAGCTGGGTTTGGTCGATCGCCTGGCCTATGATGACCAGGTGATTGAACGGGTGCTGAAGCTGGCTGATCGGGAAGACAACAAGCCCACCTTCCAACGGGTTGCGGTGGCTGACTATGCGCGCCAAGTGGGAACCGTGGAAGCAGCCCAAAGCAAATTGGGCGATCGGCGCAAAAACGCAACGGGCCAAGAAATTGCCTTGCTCTATGCCACGGGCACGATGGTGACCCAAACCACAGACGGCGAGCGGGATGCGATGAATGGCACCGCGATCGCCACGGAACTGCGGAAGTTGCGCAAAAACGAGGATGTTAAGGCGATCGTTTTGCGGATTGACAGTCCCGGCGGCAGCGCCACCGCCGCTGACATCATTGCTCGGGAGGTGTCCTTGGCAGCTAAAGACAAGCCGGTAATTGTCTCCATGGGCGATGTGGCCGCCTCTGGAGGCTATTGGATTGCTGCGCCGGCCACGGAAATTTGGGCGGAACCCACCACCATTGCCGGGTCGATCGGGGTTTTTGGTCTGTTGCCTAACATCCAAAAACTGGGCGAGAACAATGGGGTGAATTGGGATGCGGTCACCACGGCTCCCTTTGCCAACATTGGCTCCGTGACCCGCAGCAAAACGCCCGCTGAGCTGGCCCTGCTGCAATCGTCGGTGGACTGGACTTACGATCGATTTTTGGATCATGTGGCCCAATCACGATCGATCGATCGGGCCAAGGTGGAAGAGCTGGCCCAGGGGCGGATTTGGTCGGGCAAAGCCGCAGCGGATTTGGGCTTAGTCGATCAGTTGGGGGGGTTAGATCAGGCGATCGCCGCCGCCGCCAAGGCCGCCAAGCTGGGGAAAGACTGGGTGTTGGCGGAATATCCGCGCCGGGAACCCTTTGGCCTCAGTTGGCTAGAGGACAAGAGCCAAGCCCTCTGGAGTCGGTTGGGCTGGAGCCAGTCCCCCTTAATTGCGCGATCGCTGGCTCAGTTACCGTCGCAGTTGTGGCTCTTGAATGACGATCCCCGATCAACCTACGTTTGGTGGCCCGATCGGCTGGAGATTCGCTAGGCCAGCCACTGTTGAAAAGCCACCGTTAACCGGGCAGATCACCGGGAAAATCATTAATCAGGCAAATCATTAACCGGGAAAATAACTAACCAAGAAAATCATTGACCGGGAAAATAACTAACCGGGAAAATCATCGGGAAGCAGCCCCAGCAACCTTGCCACCCAACGGCTCAACTTCAACATTTTGTTGCTAACTGCAACCGAGACAGGCATCTGCACAGGCCGCCCGCGATCGAGATGGAATAATGGAGCCGGGCTAGGCAGCCCGACCCAAGCGGGAGGCCGCCACAAGCGAACACCAAAAAGGGCGAGCGAGAAGCATGAAGGGGCGCGCGTTTTTTTCAATTTTGGCGGCGATCGCAATTTCGCTGGTGGCGGCCGGGGCCGCCGGAGCTGTTTGGATTGCCACCCACAGCCCCCTGGGCTTGTTGGACGGTGTGGCTAATGCTCAGCCCGAAGCCGCTGTGATGATCCCCAAACAGGCTCCGGCCATGGTTTCGTTATTGGTAAATCCCGATCGCGTGGAGGCCTTGCGCCAAGCGATCGCGCCCTTGGGTCGGCGCAGGGCGGCCCGCCACGAATGGCAACAGGCCCGCGATGCCTGGCTCACCCGTAGCGGCCTAACCTACGATCGCGATGTGCAGCCCTGGCTGGGGGATGAAGTGACCCTGGCGGTGACCACCGTGGACATCGATCGCGATCCCAACAATGGCCGGGAGCCGGGCTATTTGCTGGCGGCGGCCGCCAACGATCCCGATCGGGCCCGGGAATTCTTGCAACTGTTCTGGCAAAAACAAGCCCTGAACGGCATTAACCTGATTTTTGAGCAATACAAGGGCGTAAAAATCGTCCATGGGGAAGCGTTGGATCTGATTCCGCGCGGTTGGGCCAAACGCCTGGCCCAGGGTGGCCGAGTTTCGACCCAAACGGACTTGGCCACGGCCCTGGTGGCCGATCGCTTCGTGCTGGCTGCCAACGATCCCAAAGTCCTGCGGGATGCCATCAACAACATCCAAGCGGCTGACTTGAGCCTGTTGCGAGAACCGGACTATCAACGGGAATTGGCAGCGCTCCCGCCCGATCGACTGGCGATCGCCTACGTGAACCCCACGGCCTTGGGTGAACTCCTGGAACCCGCCACCGCCACCCGCCGCCGATCGAAAGCACTGTTACCCGCCGAGTGGTTGGCCGCACTGCCGGCCCACAGCGCCACCCTGTCCCTGAAGGCCGAGCGATCGGGCTTGGTCACCGAGGCCGCTTGGGTGGCGGCCGATGGCCTGACCCTGGTGGCGGCCGAATCTCCCCTCACGGAACCCGCCACCGCCACCCGCTATTTACCCAGCACCGCCACCATTGCCCTCAGCGGCACAAGCCTGCAACAACTCACCCAACAGTGGCAGCAAATCTTGGGCGACGGCCCCATCGCCCAGGCGATCGGCCCGCTGCTGAGTCAGGTGGCAACCAATTCAGGGCTAAATTTGCAAAACGACCTTTTGGCCTGGAACACCGAAGATTTTGCCCTGGGCTTAATTCCTGTGGAAGTGGGCGATCGGGCAGCGGAGCGGGCCTTGGGTGAATTTCCCGGCGATTGGGTCTTTGTGGCCCGCCGCACTCCCGAAACCGCCGCCGCACTCGATCGGATTGATGCCCTGGCCAAACAACAGGGCCTGACCCTCGGAACCCTGAACTTGGACAGCGACCAACTAGCCACCGTTTGGACGCAACTGATCGCACCGTCCAGCGCCGGCCTAATGGGTTGGCGCAATGCGGGTCAAGTCAGCACCCAAGTGCAAGGGGCCCGGGCCACGGTGGGAGACTACGAAATTTTGGCCACCTCCGTTCCCGCCTTGGCCGCAGCAGTGCAAGCGGGGCGCGATGAAACGGCCTCCCTCCTGGGCGATCACCTCTGGCAATCCGTCGTCACCACCCTGCCTGTCCCCAACGATGGCAACGTTACCCTGAGCTGGCCCGCTGCCCGCCCAGTGGTGCGCCGCTTGATCCCCCTGTTCCGGTTGGTGGAAGTGCCCCTGCGGCCCCTGTTCGATCGCCTCGATCGCCTGAGTTTCACCAGCGAAGGCGGTCCTGAAAATCTTCGCCGCTTCTCTTTGTTTGCCCACTGGACGAGCTGGTAACCTGGTCGGGCGATCGGGTCGCGGCCCCATTCCGCCTTGGTCTTGTCTCGAAACTCAGTTTCCGAGCAACGGCCAATCAGCCAACCAGCAAAAATCAGCCCAAAAAATCCCACAAATCATAGAGGGGCGATCGAACTAATCGATCGCCCCTCTATTACTCATTGACTTAATGATTCATGGACTCAAGGGGCCAACACCCCAATGGGCAGCAGCGCTCACCAGCCCGCAGACATTGCCCTAGGACAGCGCTTCCAGATAATCCCGTACCTGGTTGCGGTGGCGCGGTTGGCGCAGTTTTTGCAAGGCCTTCGCCTCAATTTGCCGCACCCGTTCCCGTGACAAGTCCAGCGCCCGCCCAATTTCCGCCAAGGAATAGGGGCTGCTGTGACCCAAGCCAAACCGCATTTGAATCACGTCCCGCTCGCGGCTGGTCAGTTGTGCCAGCAGTTGTTGCAAATCCCGTTGCAACGACTCCCGCATCAGGTTCTCTTCCGGCGAAGCGCTATCCGCCTCCAGCAGATCCCCCAACTCGGTGTCCTTGTCCTTGCCCACCTTCGTTTCCAGCGAAACGGCCCGGGGCACGCGCATCAACACCTCGCGCACCTGGGCGGGGGTCATATCCAACTCAGCCGCCACATCATCAAGGGTGGCCGTGCGGCCCTTGGCTTGGGAAATTTTCCGTTGGGCCTTCTTGATTTTGTTCAGCTTCTCGGTGATATGCACCGGTAGCCGAATGGTGCGGCTTTGGGTGGCGATCGCCCGAGTAATGCCTTGGCGAATCCACCAATAGGCATAGGTGCTGAAGCGATAACCCTTGGTGGGATCAAACTTCTCAACGGCCCGCTCCAGGCCCAGGGTCCCTTCTTGAATCAAATCCAGCAGTTCCAAACCACGGTTTTGATACTTCTTGGCCACGGACACCACCAAGCGCAGGTTGGCCTTGATCATCCGCTCCTTGGCCCGCGTGCCTTGGGTTTGGATGTCTTCCAACTCCGCCAGGGTCAGTTGGGCGACGGCGGCCCAGCGGTTTTTGCCCTTGTTTAAATCGGTCTTCAGTTCCGGCACGGTCACACCGGCTTCGCGGGCCCAACGCTCGATCGAGGGGCGATGGCCCAGGGTGGCGCAAAGGCGATCGCGCACAGCCACCAAGTTCACCAACCGTTCCAGTTGCGGTTCCTCGGGGCAGGCGGCCGTTTCCCGCAGCCGCAACAGTTGCATATATCGCTGCACCTTTTGGGCTTCGGTCACTTCCTCGTCCCGACCCAACAGACGCACACGCCCAATCTCTTGGAGATATAGGCGCACGAGATCGGTGGTTCTGCGGCGATCGCGCCGGCCATCCTGGGCCAAGGCCGCCTTTACGTCCTCATCCTCTTCCTCAAGGCGATCGGCCCCGAGGTCATCTGTGCCCAAATCCTCAGCACTCAAATCGTCTACACCCAAATCTTCAACCTCAAATCCTGAGCCACTCAGCTCATTTTCCAGAGTCGTTTCATCAAAATCCTGGTCTCCGGAATCAAGGGATTCTTCGGAGTGGTCTTCTTGCTCATCCAGCAGGCCACTGGACAACTCAGGCGACAAATCGATCGGCGATTTACTAAAGAATTGATCTGAATCGAAAAAGTTGATAGGCATAGCAGTCATAGTCTCTACCGCTCCGAAGATGCGCATGAATCAAGCGAGTCCAACACCCTCAATGCGCCAGTTGCTGCATAGCTATCGATCTATCGCCGCATGGGTTCGTTTTTAAGCCTGGATCGCCAGTGCGCGCGGCCGGAATAGGGATCGATGGGAAGCTGCCCTGATGCTAACTATCGTAGTGAGGCTCCTCTGAATGCTCAGTGACCGAAGCGGCGTTCTCGAACAATCTTCGTCACGGAGCGCTAGTTAGCCGGATCGCCATTACGGTCGATAATCGATCGCCATCCTGTGTGATCTCGATCGCTGGTAGGAACCTCCGTCCACAAATTCACCCCTAAGATGTAGTTATCGTGAATTGTTCCCGGGATGACTGTCTCCCAAGAATGTCTTAAGACTTCTTTGGATTTTGTCTGAACTTTTACAAAAAAAGATAAATTTTGTAAATCGCAATACCAGCAATTTAGGAATTAATCCTGATCAATTATCAATTAAAGACCCATCCCCAGAATTCTGAAATTGGGTTGAGCCATAGGGGTTAAGACTCTGATTTCATCCAATTGTCAGTGATGAATCAATGGATGATTGATAAATTGCTCCTTGATTATCGATTGATGATGATTCTCAATTTCACAAGACTGCATTAACTTATATGAACTTACTTTGGCTGACACTATCAGGGTTAACGTCAGTTCGGTTTAAGCAGGCAGCTCAATTCCCAGCGCAGCCAAATCGAGGGACGGTTTCTTGGGCTGATGACAGTAGGCAATCAGCCCACTGAGCAGATGCACAAAACAATTGATCGGACT
>NZ_JACJQD010000026.1:0-17108 GCF_014696485.1 Limnothrix sp. FACHB-1083
GATTGAGCAAGGATTATGAGTTGTATTCGGAGACGAGCGAAGGGATGATCTACGGCTGCTTAATGCATTTGATGGTGAAACGATTAGCGGGGATGGCTGATTAATATTGTCTTTATAAATCAGCTCTAAAAATGCCCATAAAAATGCCAACTAAAAAACCCATGCCGGATGCAGCGATCGCGTCCAGCACGGGTTTAGTTTAGGGGAACCTAAGCAGGGATTGGAGCGTCAGTTAACCTAACGAGCCGCCCGTAGTCCGCCGCTCGGCAAGAAGGCCATCGGGTTCACTGCGCCTTTGCCCGATGGGCGAATTTCAAAATGCAGGTGGGGGCCAGTGCTGCGGCCGGTGCTACCCATTTCTGCAATCAATTGACCTTGGCGGACGGTTTGACCAGCCCTTACCAAAAGACGGCTGTTGTGGGCGTAGCGAGTGAAGCTGCCGTCTGGGTGACGAATGTCCACCTTGTTGCCGTAGCCACCACTGTCCCAACCGGAGACTGCCACCACACCGTCAGCCGCGGCCACAATCGGTGTACCCACAGGGGCTGCAATATCAATGCCTCGGTGCATCCGGCCCCAGCGCCAGCCATAGCCAGAGGTTAGAATGCCTTGGCTCGGCCAGATGTAGCCGCGCATGGTCTGGGGTTGTGCGCCCGGTAGGTAAGCCGAAGGATCCGACAGGGGCGGCAGTTGCGGTGAAACACTGGCATTCAGCAACGTTTGCACGCGGGGATTACGGGCGTTCAGTGGTTCAGAGGCGGCTGCAATTAGTTGGCTGCGGCGCGGATCCGCTTCCGGCATCGGTTGGCTCAGGGCCAACGGGCGATCACTCAAGGGCGCAGAGGGCGGCTGCACAGCCACGGTTGCCGCCTGATTGGCCACGGTGCTGGCTTGGCTGGCGGCCACGGCGGTGGCGGCGGCCGGAGCCAACAGACTGATTGCACCGCTGCGGCTCGATTCGCCGGTTTGGTTTTGGTAGCGAGCTTGCAGGGCTTGGATTTCAGCTCGCAGACCGTCGATGTAGGGGCTGTAGCGCGGGCTGGCTAGGTCGCTGTTGGCCGTCCCCTGTTGGAGGCGGCTGCTGGCGGTGGGCACATCGGCAGCGCCAGCCAGCGATTGAGCAGTGGCAGCATGGCTCAGAAGGTTGACAGCACCACCGCCGGCTTCTTCCGTTGCAACCGTGCGGGCGGCGGCGGCACTCACGGGCACAGCCGGGCGATCGAGGCGCTGCGTGGGAACCGCAACGGCCGTGAGTCGATAGTCAGCGGTGGTGGGGATACTAACCACCAGGTCGTTAGCGGTGGGGGTCACCGCATCTGTAGAAGCACGCTCGGCCGTAGTCGCCGGTTGCAGCGCAACGGTTTCTTCGGTGCGATCGGTCGTGGGACGCTCTGCTGATTCAGTGGTTGGTTGCGGCTCCAGGGCCAGCAGCTCGATCGCCTCGGTGGTCGAACCCAGGAGGTTTCCGGTGTTCGCCGCCAGCGATTGCAGTGCTTGGCTCAGTCGATCGCTCTGGGCCTGCAAGCGATCGATGCTCCGGATGGCAGCAGCATCCGCCAGCAGGTCGATCGTGTTGGGCGAAGAGGGGGCTTCCGCGACGGGAACTTGCGTCACAGCAGGACTGTTGGCGCTAGGCGACTCGGCCGCAGTGGACGAAGCATCAATCACAACCGCCGCTTCAGGGGCAACCGCAGCCACTTCAACCTGGTTTTCCGGGAGGGCTGGGATTCGGCTGCGATCGAGGGTGATTGCTGTGGGCTGGCTGTCGGCTTCGCTTTCGCCGTGGTCCAGGGAGGCGGAAAATTGCTCGGAATTCGCTTCAGCCGTTGTCTGACTCGTTTCGACGGTGGGCGCGCTCAAGGTCGCCGTTTCCACTTCGGCGGTGATTGGCTCGATCGCGCTAACAACGGTGCGTTGGGGAATGCTGCGGGCTGGAATGGTGAGTTGTTGACCAGCGCTCAGGACAGCATCAATCGACAGGTGGTTCGCCGCCGCTAGGGCTTCCGGCGCAACATCGTATTGGCGGGCGATGGTCGCGATCGTGTCGTTGGCTTGAACCGTATGGGTCTTGCTGGTGGCCGCCGCCACGGTCTGGCTACTGAGGGATGGAGCCTGGTTGGGTTCTGCCGCAATCGCGTGGTCGCCTTGGCGGGGCAACAGCAACCCTGTTGCACCCATTGAGATTGCCAACCCTAGCGTCGCGATCGAGGCGCGGGTCTTCCGACTAGTCTCCGTGGGAGCTTGTTGGTACTGTTCGGTCATCGCACGATGTGGATTGTTGGTCATTGGGGCGCTGGCAACTCAGCAGTCAGCAAGCCTTGGGCTGGTAAACCACAGAACTCGCCTCGACTCTGGTCGTGGGTGGGGTGCTCAATCGTTGATTGCCCATTGGACTGCGATTGAATCAGCCTTGCCGTCCCAAGCGCCTTGGATGGCTAGATCACCGCTCAGGTGCGACGCGGCGGCCAGCGATAAGCTCGGTTAGACCGGGGTCTTAATACGAGTTAAGGCTTAGGCAAGACTACCCTGCTTTTGTGGTTTAGGCAAGTTTAACCAGATTGGCAACTGATTTGTGACAGTTTCGGTATTTGTTTTCTTGATGAATATTGGGCCTTTCGGTGATGTTTTGCCGTTCAGGATTGCGCCCCTTATTTGATCATCATTTTTCCAAAGTTCTTTCCTCAAAAGACTTTCAGGCACTCAAACCATTGACAACGAGTATCGGATTACCTGCCTTTCAAGACTTAGCCGACAGGTCAGGATCACAGTAATCCTACGCTGTGTCTTGGATTGCCTAGTCAAGATTTCCGAGGAGGGAATATGTCGTTTTAGAGCCTGATGAATTAAAAAAAATGTAAAATTCGCTGCAAAATTCGGACGATTCATCGATAGGATTTTCTTATTAATCAGACTCCCGATCGCCCCGACCAAGGCACGAAAGTCCCGCCACAGCGATCGCCCCGAAGAGGTGAAAGGCTGACTAAGCCTGAGCAATCACGACCCAGCCATGGTTCAGCCGCGATCGACCAGCGATCGGGAGTCAGAAGCCGCCTTAATCGACTCTATTTAGCCGCTGATGGGCGATCGCGATCAGCTCCCATCTGCCTGGATGATCAAATTCAGACAGTTGGCTATCCATCAACCCCGTCAGCACTGGGCAAGATGAGCCAATTCCAGATGATCGCCATCCCGTGACCGTCCTTGCTGCTCATTACCCCTCAACCTCCTCATTACCCGGGGCCTGGACTCGCAACAGGACTTACCCCAACAATCCCAACTGCCGCCGAGCCTCAAACAGCCCGATCGCGGTGCTTGACGATAGATTCAGGCTACGAACACCCGCGCAGTCCATGGGAATACGAGCAATCAGGTCACAAGTTTCCAGCACCGAAGTCGGCAACCCCTCCGTTTCGCTGCCAAACAGCAGCCAATCCGTAGGGGCGTAGGCGATGTGGTGATAAGACGTGCTGCCACCGCTGGAAAATCCAATCAGTCGTCCCCCGATCGGGCGGTGAAATTCGGCAAAGACTGACCAATCGGCGTGATAGCGAAGCTTGACAAACGGCCAGTAGTCCAATCCAGCCCGTTTGAGGTAGCGATCGGTAATTTCAAAGCCCAAAGGGCCCACCAGGTGCAGTTCCGTACCGGTGGCAGCACAGGTACGAGCAATATTGCCCGTATTAGGCGGAATTTGCGGATTAACCAACACAATTTGCGGTTGCATACAATTTCTTAGCGACTGAGGAACTGAGACGACGGTATTTCAGGGAAATTCACCCCAAACCGCTCAATTGAGATCGTCAAACGAACCAAGATTTTTCACCCTGATTCGCCTGCTCCGGGAGGCTGACAACTATAGATTTTTTTAATCACTGACCGGGAATCTCAATTGATTATCAAAAATAATTTAAAACTCGTTAATTATCATAATTCCCAATCATTAATCGCGATTGAAAAACATAATCAATCGTGAATCGATCGCGATCGCCCCTCAGCAGGCCCCAAAGGAACGTCCCCAGGCAAACAGCGGCCCGGCCACCCCTGTGCTGCCCATCCAACCCCGCTTGGATCAGGCCCCCAGTCCACGGCCGCGAACGACAACCGGTGATTGCTTCCTGAGCCTGCCCAACAGTTGTGTTCAACAATACATATATATGGATGTGTACAGAGATGCCGACAAACACGCCGCACCGTCCCACGGCGATCCACAGCACCTGGCATGATTCGGTATCCTGAAAGGTCGGGCTTTATGGGCTTTGAGCGGTGGGGCACATTTTGATCGCCGCTGCCAAGTCGCCTAGGTCAAAATCATACCCCCCAATAGCTTGCGATACCGATAGCCCAGTTCGGCGGCAATTCGAGGATGGTTTGCCAAATCTGGGTCGGTGTTGATCAAATCCTCAGCGGCCGATCGAGCCAAGTTCAACACATCGCGATCGTCCACCAAGCTGGCCAGGGCAAAATCCGGCAACCCCGATTGGCGCGTGCCCAACACTTCACCGGGGCCACGAAACCGCATATCCATCTCTGAAATGAAAAAGCCATCCTGAGATTGGGCCAACACCTCCAGCCGCTGGCTGGCTTCCGGGCTTTTGCTGGTGTTCATCAACAAACAAAAAGACTGGGCCGCCCCCCGCCCCACCCGACCGCGCAACTGGTGTAACTGAGACAAGCCAAAGCGCTCTGCATGTTCAATCACCATCACCGTGGCGTTGGGCACATCCACCCCCACTTCAATCACCGTGGTGGACACCAAAATCTGGGTTTCGTTTTGCCGAAATTGCTCGATCGCCCGGTCTTTATCGGCCGAACCCATGCGCCCATGGAGCAAACCCACCTGAAACTCCGGAAACACGACCTCAGAAAGGTATTGATATTCCTCGATCGCGGATTTCAAATCGAGCTTTTCCGACTCCTCCACCAGCGGCAACACCACATAAACCTGGCGACCTTGGGCAATTTCTCGGCGCATCAGGTCATGGGCCGCCGGGCGATCGCCCGATCGCAACACCGTGGTTTGAATCGCCTGCCGACCGGGCGGCAACTCGTCAATTTGGCTCACATCCAAATCCCCATGGATCGTCAGCGCCAAGGTGCGCGGAATCGGCGTGGCGGTCATGGTCAACACATGGGGCTGAAATCCCTTTTGTTGCAGCTTGGCCCGCTGTTGCACCCCAAACCGATGCTGCTCATCAATCACAGCCAGGCCCAAACGGGAAAATTCCACCTTGTCTTGGATCAGGGCATGGGTTCCTACCAACAGGGGCAACTCTCCCGTTTGCAATTGGGCATGGATGGCGCGCCGTTTTTTGGCTCCCGTGGAACCCGTCAGCAACTCCACGGGCAAGTGCAACAGGTTAAACCAACCGACAATTTTTCGGTAATGTTGCTCCGCCAGCACTTCCGTAGGAGCCATCAGGGCCGCTTGGTAGCCCGCTTGGATGGCCGCCAGGATGGTGATCACGGCCACGACGGTTTTTCCGGATCCCACATCCCCTTGCACCAGACGGTTCATGGGGGTGGGCCGTTGTAAATCTTCTAGAATTTCGCCCACCACGCGCTTTTGGGCCCCGGTCAGTTCAAAGGGCAACACCCGGTGAAATTGGTCAATCAGAGGGCCGGTGGTGGCCAAGACCACGCTGGTTTCCTGGCGTTTTTGCTGCGATCGCCGCTGGAGCAATCCCAACTGGAGGTAGAAAAATTCATCGAAAATCAACCGCCGTCGGGCCGCCGCCAACTGATCATCGTCGGCGGGAAAATGCACCTGGGCGATCGCGTCGGCAATTTTGATCAGGTTGTAGCGTTCACGAAAGTTACGGGGCAAAGCTTCCGGCACTTGGCTGGCGGCGGGCAACACAGCCAAGACCGATCGCCGCACCAAATCCGCCGTCACCCCTTCCGTGAGGGCATAGACCGGCACGACCCGCCCCACCGTCAAGGAGGCGATCGTCCCGTCGGCGCTGTCGATCACTTCCAAATCGGGATTGTCGAGCGTAATGCCGTATTTATCTTGCTTCACCAGGCCGGACGCGGCCACCAGCGTGCCCGAGGAGTAAAGACTCTGTTGGCTCTTTTGCCAGGCGATCGAACTAAAGCGGGTTCCTGCAAAAAACTTGCTAATTCGCACTTGGCCCGTGCGATCGCGCAGAATCAGTTCAAAAATCGTGAGTTTTGAGTTTTTGGGACTGGTAAAGCAATTACAGCGCTTCACCGTCCCCACAATCGTCACCGTTTCGCCCCCTTCCAAGTCGCGGATATTCACCTGGCGGGCGTAATCGATATAGTCGCGAGGGTAATGGCACAGCAAATCCTGCACCGTCAACAGCCCCAACTTGGCCAACCGCCCCCCCGATCGCGTCCCGATCGCCCGTACCTGCGACAGGGGCAGATCCAAAGTCAGCGAGCGGGCAATGGTTGCCGGTTGCAGTTGGTTCAAATCCTTCGTTTTTGGGCGCTTGGGCGATCGGGGAACTGCCTCTGGAGCCGCGGCCTCGGCGATCGCCCCCTCACAGGCACGCTGCACCTGGTGCAAAAACTGCCGCGTGTTCACCACAATCCGCTTGCGTTGGGCCAAGTCCAAATGGGGATATTCCGCAAACTGGGCCGCTGTTTCTCGCCACCGCCGTCGATCGCTCGCAGACAATCCCTGGGGCGGCCGGCCAAACTGCAAACACAAAAATTCACTGAATCGATATTCCCGCCCAGCCAAATCCCCAAAGCCCCGTTCCGCTTCCACGGCCAGGGCCTTTTGCAAACGAATCCAGTCGGGTAGATCAGACAAGGTGAGAGCTAGGGCGATCGAGTGTCTGTTGTCCGTCGTGCCAACAGTAGTTCCAACGAACGTATTTTGCGGGAAATTATTCAGGTTGAGAAGCTGGATACCAAATTTCCAGAGTCCCCGGCGGCTCTTTATCTAACAACTTGAGTAAAGGCATGAGCTGGATATCACTCCATGCGCCTTGGTTGACTAAACTTTTGATCCGCTTCGCCTTCACCATATCTTCTTCATAAAAAAACCGCACTTGAATTTCTGAATTGGGAAAATAATTCTGAACTTTTTCTGGCGGAACAACTTGATCCACAACCAGATTGCTTACCCTTGGAACCGATGCCCCATCGTCCCTTAGCTTGCTCATGAGTGCTGTTGCATCGTTGCGTTGCTTCTCTGAAGAAATATGAATATAGATTGTGCTATTAATCAACGACTCTTTGGATCCATGATTGATCGTAGCGATCGCGGGAGCTGGTGTTACGTCAACGCTGGCTTTCACTGAGGGTGTGGGAGATGGCGTGGCAGCACTTCGATCTCCAAAGAGCTTATCCCAATTGCCTACAATCGAAGTAATGACGATGCCAAGGAATGTGATCATTGCTAAAACAATCTGAGTTAGCAATCCCCATTTTTCATTATTGCTGCTCATAAAACCTCCATTTTAGCATTGGATTATTTTCATGAATTGAATATTTTTAAAATCAAACACAGATAGATTTATCGAGAAAAATTGCGATTTTAATTAAGATTATTGAATTCATTTTTGTTAAGAGAAATTTTTTAAATTATTCAAAATGTTTAAAGATTATCTCCATTTGCGAATTATTCATAATTATAGCTTTAGCAAACAATGAGGCCATAGCCATTTAACAAAAATACCTAAAATTCAGTTACGTTTTCTTGACTTTCAGGAAGTCACAGATGCTTTTAAAACAAAGCAATATTTTCGATGGTTACCAACCTCTTTCAAGGATATCTTGATCGCTCTCCACTTAAAAATTTGGTCTTTCTTGATGGATTTGGTACGGTTGAAATTATTGACCAACGCACTAATCGCCTGCTTACTCGCCTGAGCTGCCTATGTCTCCTGAAACTGCCACCCCCACGACTGCTCAACCAGCCAAGACAGTGCCCCTACGCGCAACCGGCATCGACCCCAACCATTGGTATGTGGTGGCGAGCGATCGGGAAGTCACTCGCCAGCCGCTGGGCGTGGAACTTTGGGGGCGGGCAATTGTGCTTTACCGCGACACCCAAGGGCAAGTGCAAGCCCTGGAGGATTGTTGCCCCCACCGACTGGTGAAGTTGTCGGATGGGCGCGTGGTGGGCGATCGGATCGAGTGTATGTACCACGGTTGGCAGTTCGACCATGCTGGGGCCTGCGTGGATGTGCCCTACCTGGGAGATAACCAAAAGCTGCCCACTTGCCGAATTCGTACCTACCCGGTGCGGGAATTGGATGGGTTCATTTGGCTATGGCCAGGAGAATTGCAACCGGAACAGGTGTTGCCGGAACCGATGGGACTGCCGGAATGGAGCCACTTAAACTACATCGCTTCCATGACCACGATCGATTGTCAGGGGCATTTTTCTTTTCTGATCGAAAACCTGATGGATATGTACCATGGGCATTTGCATCAGGACTACCAGGCTTGGGCTTCCGCAAAGTTGGAGCAGCTCACCGAATTGCCCGATCAAGTCGATGCTCTCTACGAAGCCCAAAGCTACTACCGAATTGACAAAATTTGGGCGGTGGCGCAACTGTTTATCCCCGCCATGCGCAAACTACACCCGGAACCGCTCCGGGTGAGCTATGTCTATCCCCACTGGGCTTCTAGCTTGGGCCAAGAGTTCAAGATTTATTGCCTGTTTTGTCCCGTCAGCGCCACCCGCACCCGGGCCTATTTGGTGCATTTCACCTCCCTTCATGCCTTCGAGCGACTGCATCAGTTACCGGTGGCGATCCGCCAGTGGGTGAAAGATCGGATGTTTAATGCGGCGGCCAAGTTGCTGGAAGGGTTGGTGGAGCAGGATGTGTTGATGATTGAGCAGGAGCAACGATCGTTTGAGGCAGACCCTCACCGCAAGGGGCCAGAACTGAATCCCGCGATCGCGGCAGTGCAGCGCCTCATTCGATCGCGGGGTCAATCAACAACCGCTGGGCTGGCCCATGAATGATTAGGAGTGATTAGGCGTAATTAACCGACTGTTGATTAGGGCGTGTCGTCAAATCGCCTGAAACCCTGATTCCACCGTTGGCGGATCGTGGGGGACAAGGGGCTTAAGCCCCTTGTTACAACAACTGGGACATAGAAAATCAATCGTTTCCGCCTGATCCTAGGAAATGACGACAGGCCCTAACCCATCATTCAAAAACAGCATGGGCCGGAGTCGCACAATGTTCAGGGCGATCGCGCAAGGAAACGGGGAACTATGGCAAAGTTTGCTGGCTTAGGCCGCGATCGGGTCTTGATGTGGATTATTTTCCCAACGTCCCCGAGCGCGCCCTTGGGTTCCTTGCTTGCCCCAGCTCATGCGACTCGAACAGTTACAGGCCTTCCTCGCGATCGCGGATACCGGTAGTTTCCAGGCCGCCGCTAAGCGTTGCGGAGTCACCCAATCCACCATCAGCCGCCAACTTCAGAGCCTGGAGTCTACCCTGGGGCTAACTCTGATTCGTCGCAGCACCCCCATCCAACTCACTCTTGCTGGCAACCAACTGTTACCCCACGCCCGCCGAATGGTGCAGGAGTGGGACTTGGCCAATCGGGCGATCGCCAACCTGCGCGAAGGGCAACAACCGGAACTCTGCATCGCCGCCATTCACTCCGTTTGCGCCTACCGACTGCCCGCCATTTTGCAGGACTTTATCCAAACCTATCCCCAAGTGCAGTTACGGGTGACGGCCTTGGGCAGCGATCGATCACTCAAGGTGTTGCGCGATGGGCTAGTTGATGTGGCCGTGGTCATGAATAACCGGTTTTTGACCAATAACACCGATTGGGTGGTGGATTCCCTTTACAAGGAACCCGTGGTGGCCCTCGTCAGCGCATCCCATCCCCTCGCCAACCATGGGCAAGTGTCCTGGCTAGATCTGGGGGAATATCCTCATGTGGTGTTCAAGGATGGCTACGGAATGCAGCGGTTGGTGCAGGAACAGTTTGCCCGCGAGGGAATTACCCTGCGGGTTGCCTTGGAGTTGAACACCCTCGATGCCTTTCGGGGAGTTGTCCGCCAGGGAAAATGCGTGGCCCTTCTGCCAGAGTCGGCCGTGCTGGAGGCGAAGGAGGATCCAGGTTTGCGAGTGCTACCGCTGGCGGATCCAGCGATCGAGCGAGAAGTGGTGTTGGTGACCACGCGCGATCGACTGCAATTACAACCCATCAGCTATTTCCGACAGTTGGTGCAAGCCACCCTCCATCAACAGGCCTTGCTCCCCAACCGCCCATTGGCCAAGTGAACAGATGAACCCGTTATCCTCCCTCGATCGACCAGGGACTTGACGGGGACTTGAGCAAAGCAAACATAAGGAGCACGCAAGGCGCGATCGTCCCTGCCACCCGTGCTAGCCTACGGGAAACTGCTGTTTTCTGTCCCGATCGCCCTTGGCCCCATGGTTTTGCTCCTCCTTCAGCCTGTTGTGGGCACAGTGCCTTCGGTTCCCAGCGCGATCGGCCTGTGGGCGGTTGTGGGAATTGACGGCCTCCTCTCGATCGGCCTGCTGTGGCTGGCTTGGCAACTGTGGCAACTACGGCGAACCCTTCGGAACACCGCTCAGGGCCTGGAATCCGCCGCCCGCAGCACCCATGCCGTCCTGGGCAATGCGCCGCAAAACATCGCGATCGGCCAGCGCGGCATCTATGGATTTCGCCAAACCTACCGGGCCTTTGAACCAGCCCTCGAAGCAAACCTTCAGAAAATCACCTGGGTGCTCTCCCTCATCCAACAATTCACAAAACTTCAATCTCGCATCAACCGATCCACACCCAAGCAATAGCCAATTCATGGTTCATCTGCGAACCTTCGCTGATCCGAGTTAAATCACCGGGGCGATCGATCCGTGTGACCAGCGATGTGACCAAAAATACCCAAGATTGGACATTAACATTACCCAATCACAGGCTCCTCAGTTTCTCTAGAGGTGCGGATTTTGCTGACTCAATGCCGCCCAACCCATTCTGAGACCAGAATTCTCAGTCTTCGCCTCAGCCCCTGCCGGTGACCTCGCAACACCTGTCGCAAAATCCACACTCGATCAGCCTTTAAATTACCAAACCGCACAGGATTAGTTCTATCGATCTCTTCATGCCAAATTTGTGCAATTTTGACTTCAATTTATTTAATCCAGTTTTTGATCCCGACAGTTTTTGTTTATAAGTCTTGTGATTTAACTTTTTGATCACTTAAGTTGATTTCAGTTAGGTCGCACGTCTACTCTTGCTCGGTGGCATCATCATGTCGGACTCTATCTTCGGTTTGCCTGAGTTTGCAGAACCCAATCCTTTCGGTGTTGTGCCAAATTCACAGCCAGCGATCGACCTCAGCCGACTGTTGCCACCCATCTTGGCCAATGGCCTTTCCGCCAGCGAGCGGTTGGAACAAATCCAGCAATTACAAACCGGTAGCCTCACGGATCTGATCTTAGGTTCCGACCCACAAGCCACGATTTCAGCCGGCCGCACCCAAAACGTGCGCCGTAACCCCGCGCTGGGCAACGGCACATCCACGCCAACTGGCGATGGCGGACTGGGCGGAACAACCCCGCCGATCGACCCCTTGACCGGTGACCCACTGGATGGCTCATCCACCACACCGGACGGCAGCACTGGGGCGATCGAGCCAACGCCCGCCCTTACCAGCCTGTCCACCGCCCCCACGGCCCCCGGCATTCAGTTCACCTCCGGCGCTTTCACGGCCCTGAGCGCAACGGCCAGCGTTGAATTTCAATGGGATGGTGGCGGCTATAGCAATACTCAGTTAGGCATTTTTTCCCTGGAAGGAATGGAGCAATTCACGGGCGATGCCTTCCACCGAGAAGCCGCCCGCCGCGCCACCACCAACTCCCCCAGCGGTCACCTGCTGATTGACGATCGCACCGAAGGCGCAAAGTTCGGCGGCAAGCTGAATCACGAAGACAACTTCAACCAAGGCCCCTTCAACGGAGTCAAAACCTTCAGCATCACTCCCGGGGCCAAATACGGCTTGATCCTGATTCCCGATGGCAAACTGGCGGACATTGCCACGGGCGCAGCACAGGCGGAGGGGTCGCGCCGTCCGCTTTATTCCATGGCCACTGCCAACCCGGATCAGCTCTTCCAAGCTGGGCAGTTGGTGGAGGTGGGTTCAGACCCAACCCGAGGCAACACCTACGTGTTTGAGGATTTGCGGCTGGATCAAGGGAGCGATCGGGACTACAACGATATCGTTGTGCGGTTGCGTGGGTTTAGTGGTTCTGTCCCTTCGATCGACCAATACATCGACCCCAACAAAGACTGGCGCAAGGAAGAAGCGGGCAAGCTGTTGTTAGCTGATGCCCTGCCCTACGTCACCGTTGAGCCATCGCAACCCACCCCTAGTCCCACCCCTAGTCCCACCCCTAGTCCTACCCCTAGTCCCGCCACGGGCAACGAGCCATCCGGTAGCACAACCACCCCACCAACCCCAGCCCCCAGCCCAACACCACCCACCACAGAATCCCTAGCTCCCAGTACTCCAGTGCCCAGCACCACGCCTGTCACTTCGCCGCTGGGCACTTTCCCCTGGACTTACCCAACGATCGAAGACCTAGCAGCGGCAGCCATCACACCCACTAGCAAGTTCCCGATCATTGGAGTAATCGACACGGGATTTGCCCGCAGCAACCCTGATCTGGACTACGGCAAAATTGTCTGGGGCAAGGACTACATCGATAACGATGCCGATCCGTTGCTGAATCCCGGTGAGGGCAACGAACACGGCACTCACATCCTGGGTCTGATCTCCGCGCTCCGCAACAACGGCGTAGGGATTGATGGACTCGCACCCGATGCACCGATTTGGGCAGCGCGGGCCGTGGGGTCGGGTAGTTGGGCCAAGGCCTTGGTGGACTATGTGGACTACATCAAGAGCAAGGGTCAGACCCGTGGCTTGGTGAACCTGAGCTTTGACCTGACCCAAAAGAATGCCGACGGGACGATTTCGACACGCTACGAGTTCACGCCCGAAGAGCGGGTGGCGATCGAAACGGCTCGCCAAGCGGGTGTCGTCCTCGTTGTAGCGGCGGGCAACAGCGGCACGGGGGATATGTCCGTGTTGGCCCAGGCGGCTCAGGAGTTTGACAACATCATCTCGGTGGCAGCGGCGGAACAAATCGATCGCTCGGTGGCGATCGCCGATGGGGCTGCTAAAACCGACTATTCCAGCAGTGGCAAGAAGCTGACGATTAGTGCGATCGGCGGGGCGATCGAGCAAGGGATCCCATCGCTGCTGGAAGAAGGATTAGGCACGATGGCGGGCACTTCCGTTGCCACAGCCAAGGTAACGGCAAATGCGGCTCTGGCATGGGCAGCGAATCCCAGCCTCAACTATTTGCAGCTCAAGGATGTTCTGACCAAGACAGCCACCGACATTGAAGCACCTGGTTATGACGAGCTGACGGGTTACGGCATCGTCAACGGTGCGGCAGCGGTTTCCCTGGCCAAGATGACGAAGGGCGAAACCTACAATCCTGAGCCTTGGTTTGCACCCGACCGTTGGAGTGGCGAAGGGTTGGCGACCCCTTGGGAACGCGGGGTTGCGGCTGACAGAGTAACGCTTGCAGCGAATGCAGTCTTGCAAAATGGTGGACAAGGAAGAGTTGGATCTCCAACTGGAAAATTAGGTGACTTTGCTGAACGGAATCTTGAAGGTTATGCCGGTGTTCCTTCTTTGACAGTCAAATTCCAGTCATTCATTGGTGGATCAGAAGGTTCAGGAGTCTTGACCTTAAATAGAGCCGAAGATCGAGCTTTTTGGGTTCGGTTAGATGTTTGGAATGCTATATACAATCCATTTGGTGGTGGTGGCTTTGGTTTACCAGTGTCCGATCGCTATGCCTTTGGCAGCGGTGAGAAACAGGACTTCGAAAGGGGCGTTGTCTTCTATGTCAATTCTCAGCCCCTGTACCTAAGCGGGAAGCCCTGGCAGTATTACCAACAAACTCTTACGCCTGATCAGCGAAACCAGCTAGGAGCAAGAACTGGAGAAACCACATACTCCAATGGTCAAGCAATCGTACCTTTTACGGGCGGTAGGCTAATTTACGATGCTAAAACCCTTGACACCCGGGCTGAGTTTAGCTGGGAAAACTATCCTCTAGTAGCCACTAGCAATTGGACGACTGCAGGATCAGTGCGTCTACAAAATCCGCCTCAACCCGGGACGACGGCTGGTTTACCCAATACGGCAGGTGCTTATCGATACAGCACGAGGAGTGCCAACGGCACGATCGCCCATTACTACGCAAATGGCAACCTTCAGCAGCAGCCCAACAAAACTACAACCTACTGGTATCAAGTACCGGGCGCTACCCAATCATCATCAACTAGTCCTGCAACCACGCCAGTCTCAACCAAACTCACTCCTGCTTCACCACTCTTTGATCAGACTGTCATCGTTTTTGACGGGGAACCAGCGCCACTCAATTCTTATTCGAGCCTCAGACAGGGAACGTTGAGTAGTACCAACCCTGATGATCTGTTCTATTTCGATGTTACGAAGCCTGGCGAATATGTTCAGTGGAACGTCAAAACATTGTCTGGGCCTGGCAGGCTCAGGATGCAAATCATTCGAGATGCCAATAAAAATGACCTGCTAGATGCTAATGAGACAGTCAAGACACTATCGTTGAGCTTGAATAGCAGCCAATCCATGACCTTTGAGGATACAGGACGTTACTATATCCGTCTTTTGCCTAGGTCTGAAGATTTGGCAAACTACCAGTTGAGTGCGATCGGCTCGCCTTACCGGCCCCTTCATCACGGCGCTGACTTCAACCGTGACGGTTTAACCGATTTTGTACGCCAGGAGAAAGGAGCCATCTCATATGACGATATCCGTACAGGTGAGATATTTACCTATGGCGCTTCTAGTAGCTCTTTAATTGGTAAGTTTACTGATCTGCCTAATGATATTCGTGGTAGTCATGTCAACCTGATTTGGGGTGACTTTAACGGCGATCGTCGCCCGGATTACATTCGACAAGAAAAAGCGGATTGGGCGACTTGGGACGATAGCGACAAGACCAACAACACGGAATTGTGGCTAGCGGGTGCTGATGGCAAGAGCTTCCGTAAAGAGCAGACTCTAGAGTCCTCTACTAGCAGAAGCTTCAACGGCAACTTTGTCAACCTCATCCCTGGTGACTTCAATGGCGATGGGAGGACAGACTTTATTCGCCAAGAGAAAGGAAGTTGGGATAATGATGACAACCAAACGGCTGAGGTATGGCTCAATACTGGCGCTGCCAACTTCAGAATGGCCCACAGCTTGACCTTTGGCGGTGATGGGTTCAAGGGTGATTATGTCAACATCATTCCTGGTGACTTTGATGGTGATGGACGAACAGATTTCATCCGCCAGGAGAAAAATACTTGGGATGACAATGGAAGCAACACAGCGATTGTATTTTTGTCTAATGGCAATGGACAGTTTCGTCAGGGCGCTGTTCTAAACAACTCTGCGAACGATCTGAAGGGAGATTTCACGAATCTAATCCCTGGTGATTTCAATGGGGACGGAAAAACGGATTTCATTCGCCAAGAGAAAAACACTTGGGATGACGATGAGGATCGCACTGCTGAAGTCTGGTTATCCAATGGAGGCATGAGTCAATTTACTCGTGTTCCAACTCCTCTCCGTCATGATGGTGATGACTTTAAGGGCAATTCCGTCAATATCATCCCTGGGGACTTCAATGGTGACGGGAGCACTGACATCATCCGTCAAAAGTTTGGCCCGCATGATGGGATCCGAACAGCAGAGGTTTTTCTATCCAGTGGAGATGGGACGTTTAGCAAAAATCCCCAAGTAATCAAGTACGACGAAAGTGACAATTTCAAAGGAACTGTTGTAAACATTTTGACGGGTGCACTGGGTGGTACTGCTCCGTTCTACGAACATATAGACAGCGGCAGTGGCTGGGTTGTCGAGTATCATCACTGGCCGAGTAAGGACTCTAAATCAGTCGCTCCGACGGATTTATATTGGAATCGTGATGATGTTCTGGGATCAACTCGACTCGATTTCCGTTCAGATGGTAAGCGTGGCTTCAAGATGGATTGGGGTTCCGATGCACCAGATGCGCGAGTTCCCAATGATCATTTTGCGATGCGTGCCTATACTCGATACAGCTTTGAGGCAGGTAAGACCTATGTGGCAAAGGTGAAAGCGGATGATGGCTATCGTCTCTTTGCCAAACACATTGGCACTAATGAATGGGTAGACTTCATGCCCGATGGGTTCCGTAAAGATGCGTACGAAGCACACAAGGAAGTTCGGTTTACTGTACCGAAGTCGGGTGACTATGATTTCCACTTTGAGTTCTACGACGAAACCGGCAATGCCTACCTCGATTTAGCGATTGATGAGGCTTCTGGGGGTACTGGAGGGACGACTTCAGGACTGCCAAGCACTGCGGCAGAAGCCAATCCGTTTTTCAAGCTACAGTACTGGAATCCTACATACAATCCAGATGGACCGCCGAGTTCAACTAATTGTGGGCCAGCAAGCCTGGCCATGGTTCTGAAAGTACTGGGTCTTGAGCCAGCCAACCTATCGATTCAGAAAAGCATTGAGCGCCTTGTATATCTCAAGACTTTGGATACAGATCCAGATGCTAGTTCAGAGTTGGCATCATTTCGAGAGTTACAACTGGCTGCCGGCCAGGAAGGATTGAGCTATCAGACTATGACCGGGTGGGATACACTCAATCAGTCTTTGCAGGATGGTAAGCCAGTTATCCTTTATGGATATATCAACCAAGCTTGGCGCAACCAGTTTCCCAATCCGAGCCAATATGGAACTGCAAGAGTAGGACACCTGAATGCAATCTTGGGCAGAACCTCATCAGGCAACTACATCGTTGCAGATCCTATGTATCGTGGAGGTGCTGTAGAGATGAGTCAAGAACAGCTTGCAGTGTATACAACCTCAGCAGATACAAATTATGAACCACCTGCATTCATCTCCCTCAGCAGAAGTGTTGAATGACAGATTCAGGTTATAAAAAAGGGGTAAGAAGATGTAATTCTTACCCCAAACAATCAAAAAGTAATACACCAATGTTACGCTCATTCTCTCAAATCGTCAAACCTATTCT
>NZ_JACJQD010000027.1:0-15863 GCF_014696485.1 Limnothrix sp. FACHB-1083
GAGAATAGGTTTGACGATTTGAGAGAATGAGCGTAACATTGGTGTATTACTTTTTGATTGTTTGGGGTAAGAATTACATCTTCTTACCCCTTTTTTATAACCTGAATCTGTCATTCAACACTTCTGCCCTAAAACATATCTCTCAATTAAAAATTATTCGACTATTTGCGGCTCTTTTTTTGACCCTGATTATCCTGCAACCGCTGGTCATTATCTCGGCTGGGGAGCGGGGCGTGGTGCTCCGTTTTGGTCAGGTGCAGCCTCAAATTCTCGATGAAGGCCTACATCCGATCATCCCGATCGCGGAAGCCGTTAAAAAATTAACTGTTCGCGTTCAAAAGCGTGAAATTTCAGCCGAAGCCTCTTCTAAAGATTTACAAGAAATTGAAACCGATGTGGTCTTGAATTGGCATTTGGTTCCCGATGAAGTTAATTTAGCGTTCCAACAGCTCGGGGATGAACTGGCTGTGGTCGATCGAGCCATTGATCCCGCCGTTGAGGAAGTTTTAAAAGCCGTCATGGCCAAGTACACGGCGGAAGAAATTATCACCCGCCGGGAAGAAGTGAAGGGAGCCGTAGACCAATTGCTGAGCAATCGGTTACGGGGATATCATATTTTTGTTGATGATATTTCGCTGGTTCATGTCAATTTTTCCGATCGCTTCAGTGAAGCTGTCGAAGCCAAGCAAATTGCGGAACAGGAAGCCAAGCGAGCGGAGTTTTTGACCCTGAAAGCCGCCCGAGAAGCGGAAGCAAGGGTTAATTGGGCCAGGGGTGAGGCCGAAGCACAACGACTCCTCAAAGAACACCTGACCCCAGAGTTAATTCAACGCCAGGCGATCGAGCGGTGGAATGGTCAATTACCGACCATCATTGGTAGCGAAGGATTAAAGCTCTTTAACCTAGAATCTCCGCCCAAGGCTGTAAATTCCACCCCAAATCGCTAGGAAAGGGATTGCTACTCTTGAAAGCTCAAACCATCCGGCAAGGTTAGGATTCCGAACTGCACCAACGCCACCACCAAAATTGTATAGGCCGTGGAAGACAGCAATCCTGTGACCAGCGTTTTCCGAAAACTTTTATTTTGATCCTCCTTTTGAACCATTTCCGTCGCCCCAAATTGCATCATCAGAATTCCCACCACATTCGAGAGCCAATAGCCCACGATCGCACCCCCGAAAAAACCGTGCGGAATTAGCCAATTGCAGAGCGCACCAAAGCCATAGGCGATCGGCAGATTAAAAATCAAATCATTCCACCAGCACAGTGGCGAGAGTAGATAGCCCACAACAACCAGCAGCCCACCTTTCAATTTTTTCAGGAGTTTGAATCCCAGCGTTTGGGATTCTACCGCTGTAATTTCTTGCTGAAACTGAGCAACCGCTTGGGCATCTTGACGGGTTGCCCCATTGGTTGCATTGGCGGTGTTCATGGCTGTGTTAAGGGATTCATCAATGGGCAACGGATGGGTGGGTGAGGGTTGGGAAGTCATAGATTCCATAGTTGTGATCAAAGGATTGCGGTAGAGAGACACAATAACTTGGCATTGCTTGGTTGAAAGTTAACCAAAGTCATTGTTTCAGCAAGAATCAAAGTCATTTTTTAATGACTTAAGTTTAGCCCATAAAACCAAATTGACATTAGCGGCACAAGGAAGGTCAGAATTAAGTTCAATGGAATTCCTACCCTGGTGAAGTCTAAGAATTTGTAGCCTCCTGGCCCATAAACCATTGTATTAGTTTGATAACCGATCGGGGTTAGGTAGCTATTTGAAGCCGCAAACATCACCACCAGCATGAACGGCAAAGTGTAGAATTCCAGGGTTTCCGCAACCTTCACCGCAATGGGCAACATTAATAAAACCGCCGCATTATTAGACAGGGCTTCAGTGAAGAGGGTTGTTACGCCATAGAACAAAACTAACAGCCAAAACCCCGAAAGATGTCCTCCTACTTGCGTTAATTGTGATGCTAACCAGTCAGTAGCTCCTGATTTTTCCATAGCGGTTCCTAGGGGCATCAGACCCGCCAGGAGAAAGATAATATCCCAGCGAATGACTCGGTAAATTTCTCGAGGCCGCAAAATTCCCGTGGCAATTACCAAGACAACACCCGCCAGAGCGCTAACCAAAATGGGAACCGTTTCCGTGGCAGCAGCCAGCACGGTTCCTAGGGCGATCGCCAGGGCTAAACCAGCCTTATCCCGCTTTAAGGGTTCCAGTTCTCGCGGTTCTACTACTAATAATTCAGGGCTGGATTGCAGGCCGCGCAAACTGTCATGTGGCCCTTGCACCAATAGAACATCACCAAATCGCAAACGAACATCCCGCAACCGTTCGCACAAGCAATCTTGTCCACGACGAATGGCTAAAACCGTGGAGTTATATCGTTGCCGAAATCGCAGTTCTTGTAAGCTAGAACCGATGAGGCTAGAGTTCGAAATAATTAAGGCTTCCGCAATCGATCGCTCGTTAGATTCGAGAGAAAATTTGGCATCGGGTAGGATTTCCAGCCCCCGTTCATCCTTCAGGGTCAGCAGGCGATCGCGGTTGCAGCGAACCAGCAAAATATCCCCTGCCATTAACAGCCAATCGTGGCTTACAGGTCTATAGGTAATGCCATCGCGAATCACTTCCAAAACATCAAGATCATATCGGTGATGAAAGTCACTGGCTGGCAGCGATTTCCCAATCAAAGAGGACTGATGGGTCACAATAATTTCGCTGAAATAATCACGCAGCCCATAGTTTTCAACGGTTGAAATTTCACCGGGCTTCCGCCGATCGGGCAGAAGATTGGGAGCCGCCAGTGCCAAGTAGCACAGACCAATCACAAAGACGATCAGGCCCATGGGTGCAAACTCAAACAGGCCAAATTCTCCATAGCCTAGTTGCTTAGAAAGTCCACTGGCCACCACATTGGTTGAAGTACCAATTACTGTAATCGTGCCGCCAAGCACAGTGGCATAGGACAGCGGAATTAATAGCTTTGAGGTAGAGATATTCTGTTTTCGGCACCAATTTTCCACAATCGGAATAAACACCGCCACCACGGCTGTGTTATTCAGAAATGCTGTGATCGGCCCCACAATTGACCCCAGCACAAAAATTTGGCGAGTTGGATTCTTGCCGCCTTTTTGTTGCAGAAATTCACTGACCACTTGAATCGCACCTGTACGTTCGATCGCGGCACTCAGCACAAACATTGCCATAACCGTGATCGTTGCTGAATTACTAAATCCAGCGATTCCCTCTTCGGGAGTGATGAGTCCTAGAAGAATTAGCAAAACAGCAATTCCAATTGCTGTGATATCAACGGGTAACCATTCCACAATGAATAGGAAGAATGTGATCGCCAAAACACCAAGAGTAAGCGCAATAGACATTGTTAGCTACGGTTTTAAGAAAAACCGCTAGAAGCGAAGAGATTTAATTGCCATGAAATTTCTAAGGTTCTTGAGAACAACAACTTAAAATTTCATGATCATTACAAGGCAGAATTTTTTTTCAAGCATCCAATCATTTAGTAGAGCACCTAACTGCACCCAGAAAATTATTCAGAGATCAGATCAAAGCACCTTAAACAGGATTTTAGATAGTTCATTCATTAATCTTGACTAAATCGACCGACAAACCGTAGTTTATGGACAAAAAAACGGTTTGTCGGTAAACTATCACTCAATCTCTTGGGACTCATCTAACTCTGCAATGGTGATTAATTCAGCCATCAAGGATTCTACCCTTTGCCGTTTTAGGGGATCGTTCAAAACTCCCGACTGCTGCAACCGACGATAGGTATAACTCCAACGATCTCGCAGAGAGCTGGGTAAGTTGGAAGTTGTTTCAGGACTGTTGAGGCTGGCCACCTGTTTACGAATTTCGGAGAGTGATAAATCTCGTGAAATTGCTTCTTGTAATAGATGATTTTGTTGATTGGGTTGCCGAACTCTGGAAATGGCCAACGCTTTGGTGTAGGACAACTGACCTTGGCGCAACGCATTGAGAATGGCTTCTGGCAGCTTCAGCAGGGGCAGCCGATTGCTGACAAAGGACTCCCAAGTCATGGTTCCGATCGACTGGAAAATGGTGCGAATCGTCTCTCGTTCTGCATTACCCATAACGTTATGAGTTTTTTTGCCCTTGGCCTGATTTCGCAAGCGGTGCAACAGCAAAACGATCGACTCAGCAGGCTGTTGAAGCTCCAGGGACAGCAATTTTAAAATACTTTCGGTTTCCTCGATCGGGTTGAGATCTTCACGCTGCAAATTTTCCAGAAGGGCGATTCGCAGGGCTTCCCGATCGCTCAGGGCCCGAATAATTACGGGTACTTGCGATAGACCAACCTTTTGGGCCGCACGATATCGCCGCTCACCAGCCACTAATTCATAGCGCCGCTCATCAATGGGACGAACTAACAGCGGCTCCAAAATTCCATATTGGGCGATCGATTGAGCAAGGCTATGGAGGGCGATCGGGTCAAAGTACCGTCTTGGCTGACTGCTTGGAAGCTGTATGTCACTGAGGGCCAAGGTCGTGGGGTACTGAGCTTGGCTATGGAGAGGCACCACGGAAGATTCCTGGGACAATTCTTTAAGTTCTAGGGGGCGAAGTTGGGGATTGACAGCGCTCATTGGGTTAGCAATTCCAGGTTTAGCGCAGTTGCAAATGGCGTTTTGCAGTTGCTTTTGACCTAAAATACTATATTCCGATCAAAAAACCGTACTTTATCTGGAAATTGCCCAACGGGTCTCGCCCATCATTGGCACACGACTGGCTTAGCACTGGCTTAGCACTGGCTTAGCACTGGCTCAGCACTGGCTGATTAATGGTCTATTTCTAAACTAATAACTGACTAGTAATTGCTCAAAAACTCGAGAAATTTTGGTCTGAAAGCGCTGTCGATGACGCAACTTCAAAAAGGGACGACGAATTTCCAAAACCGATGACTGCTCAGGGTCAATGATCGGAACCGCACGCACTGTCCGAAGCTGCAACTCTTTTTCAACGATCAGTTCTGAAATGGCTGCCGCTCCCACGCCTTCCTCCACCAGAACTTTCACCATTTCTCCGGTGGTTAGCACCAGGGCGATCGGCAAACTTGAAGGATCCACCTGCCAACTCAATAAGGCTTCCTCAAATCGCTGTTGAGTGCCCGACCCTGGTTCGCGCATTAACCAAGCTGTTTCTGCTAACTGATGGGTTTCCACAAATGGCAGCTCAAACCAAGAGTGCGAAGGGCCCACCACAATCACTAGGCGATCGCCCCCAACAATGGCCTTTTCTAAGTGCCGTTGGGTTGAGGGCAACACTTCCCCTTCAATTAATCCCAAATCAAACGCGCCCGTCGCCGTTCCTGTGCAAATTTCCTCAGTATTAGCGAGGGTGCAATTCACCACAATGCCCGGATGGCGACGCTTAAACTCTCCAATTTTGCGCGGTAGCCAATAATTCCCGATCGTGAGGCTAGACCCCAAATGCACTTCTCCTCGCTGCATTTCATTGAGTTCACGCAAGCCTCGTTCTGTCAAAGCCACCCGATCGAGAATATCCCTAGCTTCTGCTTGCAACAATCGCCCAGCATCCGTCAGTTCCACGCGTCGCCCAATGCGATGAAACAGACGCAGACCATAACTGTCTTCTAGGGACTGAATTGCAGCGCTCACCGCAGGCTGCGTTAGATAGAGGGACTCTGCGGCTCGCGTGAAGTGTAAATGTTCCGCAACCGCCAAGAAAATTTGCAACCGATCAAGCGTTATTCCAGACATTTCACCAAACTTAAAATTTCAATTAAAATCTCGATCTATTTTCAAAATTTCCGTTCATCGCGAGAATTTTTGGCTTCTTTCAACCAAGATTTCGAGCTTGTTGAGGTTCTCATCAATTTTATTGATGGTTTTGAGAAAAAACAGTATTTGCTTAAACTCAGCCAACTCCTTAATCTGTAGTTAATTTGATCGATGTGCTCCAAAATACTTGTCAAAGCAACATCGATATGCAACACGGACAGCAACAGAATTCACAGACTGAACGGGTCATGAATGCCTAGTCACCAATCATAGAGAGTTATCCCTTTTACTTCAGATAACTTTCAGGCTTCAGATCAGTTCATCACTCAGTATTCTGGTCTCATTGAGGGATCGCATGACTACAGAACTTGCAGTGAACCGTAGTGTTCACGGTCTCAAGGCAGAATGTTTACCCTTTGGTGAAGTTCTTGGCCAATCCATCGCGGTAATTGCTCCGATCACAACCCCTGCCGCGAACTTAGGGTTAGTCTTTGCCCTGGCGGGAAATGGCACTTGTCTTAGCTTTTTGTTGGGAACGATCGGGCTGATTTTTGTCAGTATCAACATCAATCAATTTGCCCGCCGTTCCGCCTCTCCCGGATCGCTCTACACCTACATTTCCAAAGGCCTTGGCCCCACAGCCGGTGTTATCTGTGGTTGGGGTCTTCTGCTAGGCTATTTGCTCACGGGGATGGCGGTTCTTTGTGGCTTTGCCAATTTTGGTCAAATCTTTTTAGGCAGTTTGGGCATTCACACCCACATCATCACCCTGCTGGCATTAGGAACCGTGGTTGCTTGGTATGCCGCTTACCGAGATATCGAATTATCAGCAAGAACATTGTTGATTTTGGAAGGTATTTCTGTCCTGTTCATTTTGCTCTTGGGGGGAATTGTTTGGGCTAAAACAGGCTTTGCCCTTGATCCACTACAGTTGACCTTAGCCGGTGCAACCCCCAGCGGTGTTGCCATGGGATTAGTGTTAGTGGTTTTTGGCTTTTCTGGTTTTGAAAGTGCCACCACTCTTGGGGATGAAGCGCAAAAACCCCTATCAAGTATTCCGAAGGCTGTCCTAGGCAGCACAGTGCTTTCGGGGTTGTTTTTCTTGGTTATGGCCTATATCGGTGTGGTGGGGTTCAATCATGCCGGAGGAAATTTGGCAGGTCATGAAGAGCCTCTCAGTTTCTTAGCTACCTGGGCTGGTGTTGGATTCCTGGGCCAAGCGATCGGGATTTGTGCGTTGGCTAGCTTTTTCGCTTGTGTTTTAGGCAGCATTAATCCTGCTGCTCGCATCTTTTTCACCATGGCGCGGCATGGTCTCTTTCACTCAGCTTTTGGTGAAGCCCACGACACCAATAGCACGCCCCATATTGCTGTTTCTTTCATCTCCGTTCTGCTCTTTTTAGTGCCTGCTTCAATGACCATTTTTGGTCTTAAGGCCTTCGAATCCATGGCGTATTTGGGCACGATGTGTACCTATGGATTTTTGGTGACCTACATTTTGGTATCGATCGCCGCGCCGGTTTATCTCTATCGAATTGGCAAACTAAAACCCATTGACGGGGTCATTGGTCTGCTGGGCGCTGGTTTCATGATGTTGCCAATTTTGGGCATGGTCGGAATTCCCGGAAGTACTTGGTTTCCCGTGCCGGAAGCGCCTTACGATGCATTTCCCAAGCTCTTTCTGCTTTACCTAGGTTTGGGTTGTGGCTGGTTTTTCTGGCAGCGATCGCGCTCTCCCAAAATGATTCGACGAATGCAGCACTCGATCGAAGCGATCTATGTCCGGTTTGAAGAGTCCGAAGATGCTGACTGCTAATCGATTGCTTGGTTCAATCTCGATCGGCTCTACTTCACTTCTAGTCCCTTCTTCTGCAACCCTTTCCTATGGACAACTTACTGACCGTAATCCCCACGAGTGTTGCTGCCTTTGCAGCCACAAACATTGACGATATTGCAATCCTGATGTTGCTTTTTTCTCAGGTCAATGCCAATTTTCGTCATTACCACGTGGTCGCTGGGCAATATCTAGGGTTTTCAGCTCTGGTAGGCGCAAGTTTGTTGGGCTTCTTTGGGGGCATGGTTTTGCCCCACCATTGGCTAGGTTTGCTGGGTCTAATCCCGATCGGCATGGGACTGGGCAGATTGTTTGACCGGGGTGAAGATGCCACCGATGAAGAACTAAACCTAGCCATTGACGGCGATGGAACATCACCCCATTGGATGAATTTAGTGGGGCCCCAAAGTCTCAGCGTCGCAGCCATCACGATCGCCAACGGGAGCGACAATGTGGGCATTTACACGCCCTTGTTTTCCCATAGCTCAGTGCCAGAGCTAATTCTAACCATTCTAGTTTTCCTAGTTTTGGTTCCTGTTTGGTGTTACATTGCTCATCGACTCACCCATCAAGCCCAAATTGCAGATTGGTTAGCCCATCGGGGTCAAACCATGGTTCCTCTAGTACTCATCGCGCTCGGGATTTATATCATCCTTGATAGTGGAGCCATGAGTCCGGGTTTGTTGGCTGCTAGCTGCACTTGTTTGGTGGCTTTAACTTGGCGACCCCAGCAACTGAGTGAAGTTCCCGAAAAGGGTGATTCTTGAGACGATCGCGACGATTCTTACGACTCTTGCAATGCTTTTTGCCCTAAACATCATGTCCGAGCACCATGATTGATCAGCGCCCCTTGGCTGAGCTAGCGATTAGTGCTTTTGTGGCGGGAACCAGTTCCTTCATTGCCACAAATATCGATGATGTGGTGGTGCTGATGGTGTTGTTTGGTCGCCCCGATCGGCTCTTTCGCGATCGACAAATCCTGATCGGGCGCTATCTGGGGTTTGGTCTGATTGTGTTAGCCAGCTTGGTAGGGTTTTGGGGAGGATTACTGCTCCCTTCCTGGTCCATTGGGCTATTGGGCTTTCTCCCGATCGGGATCGGCATTTCGCAACTGCGCACTTCTCAATCTCAGGAATCAGAATCCTCCGCTCCTGAACTAGATTCGTTCGGATCTGAGCATCAAGCGTTAACCGAGCGATCGCCCAATTTAGCGTTTCGACATCGAGTCAAGAAACTACGTCAATGGCTGCCTTGGCTATCCCCTCAAGTCATCCAAGTGACAATGATTACGCTTGCCTGCGGTGCTGACAACATTGGAATTTACATTCCTCTGTTTGCCTCCTGCAACTGGCTGGAACTCAGCATTATCCTTTGGGTTTTCTTTGCAGGCGTAGGATTGCTTTGTTGGCTAACACGCCGGTTCAGTCGCTATCACATGATCACCCAATGGATTAGCCGATTTGGTCATCAATTTGTTCCTTGGATTTTCATTGCTCTGGGAATAGGAATTTTCTGGGAGAGCAACCTTCCGCAACTGCTATTTTCCTTCATGCTTCCTTAAGCTCAAGATCTTGGCAAAACCAGGGGACTTTGTTAGACTTTTTGAGTCACGAAAGGCTATATCTAGCTCGTTGATTTAGTTGCTTTAATTCAGGTTTTTCAAGGGTTCAACAAGCAAAATCGCTCATTAAATTGCTCACTCTTGAATTAAACCAATCAAAGTAACTCGAAATAGCAATCTTTCTCAAACTTTCACCTCATTTCATTGTTCGAGAACGCATTGAAGCCAATGCATTGGTGTGGAGATTACTAACTGCCACCATGCGGTGATCTTAAACCAGGCAATTCGGTTTGAATGATTGCAAGATTTTGCAGCAACAAAACAGAGTTTCAGGCATCAAATGAAAAGCCTTCCTCGTCAATGTCCATGCTAGCAGTTTTTGCTTTTTTTGTGTTCTTTGAACCTTTTCAGGTTGTTTAATTTTTCCTAAATTGGGAAACCAAAGAGAGAAATCATGGGCAGTTTTTTACAAGCATTAATGTTCAGCCACCCACCATAGTTGGGATCGGTTTGAAACGTAGAGCATTGCGAAATTTGCAGAATTTTCAGTCATCAATCAGTCATCAAGAGGAAAGAGCATGAACGTTGCCCAAGGGTTTTTAAAGGGTTTTGTCCCAGGGATTGTCCAGAATTTTCTAAGCGGGCAAGGACTGAGAACGGCGGTTTTGGGATCCTTCAGCCGCTGGATGACGATCGGGGGTTGCCTGTTGGTTTTTGTGGTTAATTTGCTTTGTGCTCCTCCGGCCTTAGCCGATCGCCCCTTGAGTGAAAATTCCGATTACTTGGCAGCCAGCCAAGCCTTGAACCAGCTAACAGCCGAACGTCAGCAAAAGCAGAATGCGGGGGAAGCCATTCCCGAACCCTTGGAATCACAAATTGAACAGCTAACAGCCCAAACCTTTGCGTTGGAGTCCGGCGAGACCTGGGGCCAATGCGAAAACACCAGCGGCCAAGTGGTTGGAGTTTACGGGCCAGAGCCGGATGACGTGGACAACTATCGCTACAACGCTGGTCTTTACTTCTTGGCCAATGGGGAAACCACCGCGATCGAGTGGGACTGCGAAGGGGTTTTGATTCCCAAGGGAACCAAGGCGATCGCCACCCTTCCCGACGGAACCAATCAGGAATTTACCGGTTTGGCCGCGCTCAAAGTTGCTGACGGCACGCGCGTCACCATCAGCCAAGATCCCGAGGGCCAATTAACCCTCAGCACAGCGCCCACGGCAGCAGTTAACACCAGCAAAGCAAAATGGCCGCTGCCCAGCCTGTCCCAGAAAGTGATTAATCAGCGCCCTCTGGATGCTCCAACCCTCACTACCGATGACTGATGGGCTAAACACCACGGGGATCAGCACTTTGGGCAAGCATTCATCATCCCAACCAAACCTGCTGGGCATCGGTGGGGCGGTCACGATTCAAGGACTTTGTGCGCTATACCTGGTTAGCCATCTCCAGCAACCAGCGCCCTGGGATGTGCAGTTTTTAGAACTATTGCATCAACAGGCCACCCCTTGGCTCGATCGCCTCGCCCTTTGGCTCACACCGCTGGGAACCCGCTGGGGAACGTTTCCGCTGTTCATCATGGGTCTTTTGTCCCTAGCGAACCAACGGCAATGGCGTAAGTTGCTCTACTGGATGAGTGCGATTGGCGGTACAACAGTCATAGCCACTCTGCTGAAAGTGGTTTGGCACCGAGCAAGGCCCAGCCTTTGGCCCTCGCTGCTGGCCCCAGACCATTACCCTGCTGATTGGGCCTTTCCCAGCACCCACGCGGCCGCTAGCCTCTCGTTGGTTTTGGCCCTTGGCGCTTTGTATTCCAGCCAACAGCCGCTCGATCGCCCCTATGGATGGGTCTGGCGTTGGTCGATCGCGGGGCTGGGTGGTGGCTTTGTTCTGCTCATTGCCTGGACAAGGCTCTATCTCGGGGTTCACTTCCCCAGTGACATCATTGGCGGCTGGTCGATCGCCTACCTGATCACACAAGTGGCCAATCGATTGATCCTCAGCCCCACGGATCCAGTTCAGCTACCATCAACCCCTTCAAGTTTGCTTACTCGTCGTTGAGTTGTCATTCATGATTCAGAGTGATTAATGCTCAACAGCTTAATGCTCAACAGCGATCAATCACTCTGGATCATTGACTGCGAACAGTGGCTGCGAACAGTGGCTGTGAAAAATGATTGTGAACAATTCACCAGCAGTCTGAAAATTTGCTTGCCCAGATACCATCATTAACCTGGTTTCTAGCTTCCAACTTTCTCAACTCAGCAACCAAGCACAATGGCTGAATTCCTTGGTGTGACCAAGCACCAAGAGCCGGATTCCTCCAGTTATTTTTCAGCCATTCCCTATGGATTTTCTCTAATTACTAGTCATCAGGATGGGGCGGGGTGAATATTTTTGAGTTTTCATTCTTAGTTTGGGCCGGTTCATTCGCGGCCGGATTCTTAGGGGCCTTGACCGGTCTTGGGGGCGGCGTGGTGATTGTGCCTCTGCTCACCTCGGTTTTTGGGGTCGATATTCGCTACGCGATCGGGGCCTCCTTAATTTCTGTCATTGCCACTTCCGCCGGTTCCGCCGCAACCTACATTCGATCGGGGTTTGCCAACTTACGTCTCGGGATGTTTTTAGAAGTGGCAACGACCCTTGGATCTTTCGTAGGAGCCACCTTAGCCACCGTTGTGCCCGTCAAAGCCCTGACCGTTGTGTTAGGAACCGTTCTGCTTTATTCCGCTTTCTTTGCTCAACAATCCACCCCCAAGGAAGCCGAATTAACCGAGCCAGGTTCCTTGGCTGAACGCTTGCAACTCGATAACTGCTACCCCGCCCCCAACGGAGAAGGAACGATCGCCTATACCGTTCGTTCGGTTCCCACCGGTTTTAGCTTAATGGCCGTGGCCGGGCTGCTTTCAGGATTGCTCGGCATCGGTTCCGGCTCCTTGAAAGTCTTGGCCATGGATCGCGTCATGGGTTTACCGTTCAAGGTTTCCACCACCACCAGCAACTTCACGATCGGGGTCACCGCTGCCATGTCGGCCGGCGTTTATTTATCCCGAGGCTACGTGGATCCCGGCCTCTCAATGCCCGTGATGTTGGGCGTTTTGATGGGAGCCATGGTCGGTGCAAGAGTGCTGATTGGAGCCAAGCCAGAGTGGTTGCGCTGGCTCTTTTCCATTGTGTTGGTACTCCTAGCAATCAAAATGATTTATAACGGATTAATTACTTAGAAATTACGCACTTTCAGCTCATCAGCTCAATTGCAAAGTTGAGACCAAACAGAATTTTAACGCTCGTAATTCACAGCAGCCCAAGTGACGATGGAGATGACATCAATGATGAAGGGTAAGTCTTCCGATCAGGCGATCGCCATGACTGCAGCGAATAGTCCCATTTCTCCCTTGGAATCTTCGCCAGTTGATTTAGAAACTCGAAAAAGCACCGATCACAGCCTTGAGTTAGCCGTTAGCCACGTATTGTGGTGGGGAATGATCATTGCGAGTTCGATCGTCTTTGCCGGCGGCTGCATCTATATCTTTCGCCATGGGGGTGAGCCAGCCAGCTTCCGTGTCTTTGTAGGAGAACCTCGGGAACTTTGCTCCCCTTGGGGTGCTGCGAAATCTGCCCTTTCGGGTCATGGTCGCGGCTGGATTCAAGTGGGCATTATGCTGCTAGTTGCAACACCCATTATTCGGGTTGCTCTGTCTTGGTTCACTTTTTTGCGTCGTCAAGATTGGCTTTATTTTGCAATCACTTCGATTGTTTTTGGAGGACTCATTTACAGTTTTGCGGGTGCTTATTTCCAGTAATTCCCAAGACTGGTTTTGCTGGCACTGATCTTATTTCTGCCAGTTCCCAGAATTAGAGTCTTGCAAGTTTCTAATTAATATTTAGTATTTGAAAACTTCGATTTGAAAATTTGGCATTTGGGCGGGAGCACTCTATCGCGCACCCGCCGAAATGGCATATCCAGGGATTTCACGAACAATCCCATTAGGGATCACCCTATTCAGCAATCCTCTTGAGCGCTGGTTCTCTAGGTTGCTAAGGGGAAAACACGCACCGATCGGGGCCGTGCATAGACTTGTTGCTCTCGTTCAATGTGGAGTCGGTGATAGTGATCTCGGTTCACAGAAGCCGTCAAAGATGGGCCATTCTCCAGTTTCAAATGCACCTGCACTTCCCATCCCAAATGCATGATGCGATCGACCGTCGCGGGTAAGGCCTTGTCATCCACAGGATCGGTCACAATTTCCACATCATGGGGCCGCAAAAAGAGTCGCCAATTGTCACTGTCTTCCCACACCCGATCGCCCGCCCAGCGCGACACAGATCCCGGAAAAATAGACAACACATTCACAGGCCCCACAAAACTCATCACAAAGGGCGAGGCCGGGTTGTCATAAATTTCCGCAGGCGTGCCCACTTGTTCAATTTTGCCTTGGTTCATCACCACGATTCGATCGGCAACTTCCATCGCCTCTTCTTGGTCGTGGGTCACAAAAACCGTGGTCACATTCATATTGCGATGCAGGTTATGCAGCCATGTGCGTAATTCCTTGCGCACCTTGGCATCCAAAGCACCGAACGGTTCATCCAGCAGCAAAATTTGGGGTTCCACGGACAGGGCCCGCGCCAAGGCCACTCGCTGCCGTTGCCCACCGGACAATTGCGCAGGATAGCGATTGCCATAGCCCGCCAGTTGGATCAAGTCCAACAATCGATTCACGCGCTCTTGAATTTCAGCCGGCGGAGTTTTGCGCAACTCCAACGGAAAAGCAATATTTTGCCGAACGGTCATGTGCTTAAACAGCGCATAGTGCTGAAACACAAACCCAATTTTTCGCTCTTGGACGCTTTGATAGGTTGCGTCCCGCCCAATCAGTGAAATTGTCCCCGCATCAGTGGATTCCAGCCCCGCAATAATTCTGAGGAGTGTGGACTTTCCTGAGCCGGATGGCCCCAACAACGCAACCAAAGAACCCGATTGAATGTCTAGCGAAACATCATCAACTGCTCGAAAATCGCCATAGTACTTGGAGACATGCTCAACCGCGATTCCCATTTCTTTTGACTCCCAGCTTGTCTTTAACTACAGTTACCCGATCGGAATACTGTAATATACAGATAGCATATAGCCCATTCCTCTCAACCAGGCTGTTTTTTTAGCAAAATTTTCGCGCGATCGCTTTCAGTTGAACCCAACTTGATTCTCACAAAACCCAAAAAATGCGCCATTCACCAACCTGGAATGGCGCACTCGATTGTGCTATTCAATTACTGAAAATCAGCTATTTTTTTGTTTTCTGGAGCTAATTTCAGAGTTGATTTCAGGGCTGATTGCAGATCTGAGCAGATCTAAATCAATGACCAATGGCCCAGCCTAGGCAGCGATCGACTCTTGATAGGGTACGAACAGGGCCTTCTTCGCGCCGCAAATTGGGCATTCCCAATCATCAGGAATGGCTTCAAAGGGAGTTCCCGGAGCAATGCCCGAGTCAGGATCGCCCTCGGCGGGATCATAGATCATGGAGCACTGGCGGCAAATCCACTTGCTGCCCGCGGCCTTGTTTGCCGGAGCCACACCGTCCAACCCGCGCAGGGCTTCGCTGTATTGGTCGGCGTGGTGATGTTCGATCACGGTCAGCAGTCCAAAGTTGCGGGCGGCCGTGCGGAAAATTCCCGCATGTTCCCGCGACTCATCGGCCTGTTCTTGGAATTCCCGCTCCGCTTCCCCATCCCGATCAACCCGGGCTTCGGCGGCAAAGTTGGGGTACATGGTCTGATACTCGTAGGTTTCACCCTCGATCGCCAGCTCCAGACAGCGGGCCGCGATCGCCTTCTTTTGTTCGTCGCTGAGGCTGGCCGGATCGTCCACCACCAACTCCGGATGCATCAGCCGAAAGTGGGCGAACGCATGTTCCGTTTCTTGGTTGGCCGTTTCCCGAAACAGCTTGGCTAAGTCGCCCAGGCCCAGCTTTTTCACCACTTCCGAGAAGAACAGATATTTCCGATTCGCCATCGATTCGCCAGCGAAGGCATCGGCCAAGTTTTTGGCGGTGTTGGAGTTTGAAAGATCCATAAGACGCAAGAAAACGGGTGGGGTTAGTTGTGGTTGCACCATCCCGGTCAGCCCCCGTGCGGAAGACTGGCGAGGTGGCGGCGGCGTGAACTCTTCTCTAAGTCATAATCATTATGACTATGGATAGACTAACACAACTTTCTGGGAATGGCCAAAAACCCCAGCCCCGATCGGGCCGATTATCGTGCCCACAAGTCCCACAAGTTCCGCAGGAAACCAAAAAAAGGGCGCGATCGCGTCGATCGCACCCTCCATTCATGATCTGTCTCTGGTTAATTTGAGCAATAGGCGATCGCAACGGTTTGACGAGAAAACGCGCGATCGCTTTGATTCAATTCAGACTTCGCTCAGTCCTTACAGTGCGTTACCGCGAGGCAGAACTTCTTCGGGGAAGATGAAGTTTTCGTGGGGTTGGTCTTGCGGAGCCATCCAAGCGCGGATGCCTTCGTTCAACAGGATGTTCTTCGTGTAGAACGTTTCGAATTCGGGGTCTTCAGCCGCCCGCAGCTCTTGCGACACAAAGTCGTAAGCTCGCAGGTTCAAGCCCAATCCCACAATCCCGATCGAGCTGGTCCACAATCCCATCACGGGCACGAACAGCATGA
>NZ_JACJQD010000028.1:0-14088 GCF_014696485.1 Limnothrix sp. FACHB-1083
AGAGATTGGAGAACTGTATCGAAAGCGCTGGCAGATTGAGTTGCTATGGAAGTTCTTAAAGATGCATTTAAAATTAGATCAGCTCATTACGAAAAATCAAAATGGCGTAGCAATACAGATCTACATGGTCTTAATTGCTTATGCCATCTTGCAGTTAATAGAATTGCCGCAATTCTATAGTCAGACGCTACTAGATAAATTGCGATATTTGCAAGTTGTACTCGGTCGCTATGGCTCAATCAGTCATTGGAGCTATGATTTACTGCCAGAAACTCTTGTTGCCTAGAATATGAAGTTTTGTGTTTAGATTCAACACTTCTGGGTATGAAGATGCTCTGTGCAATTCACCCTGTGACTGGTGTGGGTGAGAGCGGCCTTTATCGATCGCCCGAACACGATCGACAGGTGGGGTTGGGGGTAATCGGCTTGGCATCGCTTTTGGCGATCGAAGGGATTACTTATCATGAGTTAGTTGAAGCTTGGGAATTGCGCCTGCGGCCGATCGATTACACCAAAAATCAAACCAAGGCCGATCGATTAGTGGGCAGCCTGATTGAAGGGTTCGATCGCGCTGCGGCTTGGGCCCGAAAAAAGGGAATGGAGCGCAGTCTAACAATTGCGCCAACGGCTTCCTGTGCTTATCGCTATGTTGATCGCGACGGCTACACAACAACACCGGAAATTAGCCCCCCGATCGCCTGTGAAGTTGATCGCTACAGTGGCGTTTTTGGGATTCAAACCTATGATCATCATCCCCGAGTAGAAATTGCCTCAGAAGTGGGGTATGAGGACTATTTCCGATTGGCCAATTGTTGGCAGCAAAGTATGGAAGCGACGGGACAGGCTCACTCGATATCCTTTAACGTTTGGGATACCCAGGTAATTGATCAAGCTTTCCTAGAACAATGGATGCGATCGGCTCTCTGGACAACCTACTATCGATTACCAGTCCGTCAGCAGGTTGCCCTTGATAAAACCATCATTCAACAGAAACAGGTCACTTGCGATCTGGCGGCCGACGAATGTGTTGCTTGTGCTGAATAGAAAGGACTTCTGATGGACTTTTACACTGAACAATTAGCTCGTAAGCGCTCTTGGACACCCACTTGTGGCGAAAAAATGAATACAGTGCCGGGGGCAGATCAAGTTTTGGGGCGGGCCTTGGCTCTGCGCATTCTTGAATTAGAAGTGGCGGAATGGCTAGACGATGCTTTGGGTAAAACGACACTTCCAGCAACAGCAGTTGAATGTCTGCGCTCTAATATTCTGGACGAGGAACGGCACGACAAAGTATTAGGCATGGCCGCTCAAATCTATCAATTAACGACAGATAGAGATGAAGAAACAGCCAAGCAAATTCACCAGCAATGGATTAATCATCCTGATCACCCGCTGGTTAAGGCCTTTGTATTAGAAAATTCTGTTTTCTTTGTGATTTTGCCCTTGCTTCGGATGTTTGGTGGTGTGGGTTTAGGAATCATCTCGGGCGATATTTCTGGTGATGAGTCTGTCCATGCGGCTGTGCATCGCCAAATAGCTCATGATCTGGGATTGACCTACAGCAGTTCCTTAGACCGTCTCAGAAGAGATACCGTTGGTTGGCTTGTTGATGGCTTGCGAATTCCTGAAGCAGGACGCTCTGGGAAGCCTCAACGTTGGTTGGATGCATCAGATAGTTTGCTCTATCAAGGTGCTTCTGATTTGGTAGAAACCCGCCGCGCGATTCAGCCTGCATTTTTTGAAATTGCTAACGATGCCCTGCCGAGTTATCGATAGCCGGTCAGGCAGTGGCTTGGGTTCTGTTACTGACAATCGTATTTTCCAGCTTTTTTGACCATGGTTTTTAATCTGAAGTTGTAACGAATTGGAGTTTTTGTATGGCGACATCTTCTTCTGATTGGCAGGAGTCCTTTGTTGCCACAAATTTAATTGCTCTGGGATATAACGCCTGGAGTAATTATCTGGCGGGAGGACGAGGTGCAGTTATTTGTAGCTTGAATTCACCGCAACTCAATATTGCAGGAGAAACATTTCGCACCCATTATGTTGTGAGGTCACGGCTCGCAGCATTTTTAAATGCTTGGCTAGCCTTTCCTGACACGGTTATTTTGAATCATCACCATATTAATGGTCACATCTTGCAAGCCGTTGACAGCTATAACCCCGAAACCGATCTTGTTTTGTTGCTGGAATCTGGCGCTCAAGCCGCTTTTTTGTACTTACGCGCTTTGCCCATTTCGCCTCCTAAAAGTTATCAAGTAGTTTGCCGAATTCAAGATGAATTTCGTCTTGAACAACCGAATGCTGCTGAGTTGGGGCAATCTGGAATCGGTCTGAATTTCTAGTGAAACTGGCTGCGGCCCGTCGGCTTCTGGGGCGATCGCCCTGCCCGATCGCCCCAACTGCGATATTCTGGACTGTGCATTGCTCCTGGCTGTTTTATGCGTCTGTCCCAAGCCCTGTTCGTCACCCTTCGTGAAGACCCCGCCGAAGCCGTTGTCACCAGCCACAAGCTGTTGCTGCGTGCGGGCTATATCCGCCAAATCGGTAGCGGGATTTATGCTTATTTGCCCCTGATGTGGCGCGTGCTGCAAAAGGTGTCGCAGATTGTGCGCGAGGAAATGGACGCGACGGGCGCGCAAGAATGCCTGCTGCCGCAATTGCAACCGGCGGAATTGTGGCAGGAGTCGGGCCGCTGGGATGTGTACAAAGCAGAAGGAATCGCCTTTACCCTGAGCGATCGCCATGATCGGGAGCTGATGCTCGGGCCCACCCACGAGGAAGTGATCACCACCGTGGCCAAGGAGCTGATCCGTTCCTATCGCCAACTACCGGTGAATTTGTATCAAATTCAAACCAAATTCCGCGATGAAATTCGCCCGCGCTTTGGCCTGCTGCGGGGTCGCGAATTCATCATGAAGGATGCCTATTCCTTCCACACGTCGCCCGAAAGCCTGAAAGAAACCTACGACGCGATGGATCAGGCCTATCGGAATATGCTGCGCCGCTGTGGCCTGAAGTTCCGGCCGGTGCAGGCGGATTCCGGGGCGATCGGGGGCAGCGCCTCCCAGGAATTTATGATCCTGGCAGACACGGGCGAAGACGAAATTCTGTTCACGGAAGATGAGCAGTACGCCGCCAACGTGGAAAAAGCCGTGTCGCAGCCGGTGGATGCGGTTCCCTCGCCCTTTACGAGTTTTGAAACCCTGGAAACACCGGACACTACCACGATCGCCCGGTTGTGCGAGGCGCTGAAGTGCGACCCGACCCAGGTGGTCAAGAACGTGCTCTATGAAGCCGTGCTGGATAACGGCAAGCGAGTGCTGGTGTTGATTAGCATTCGGGGCGATCGGGACGTGAACGAGGTGAAGCTGTTCAACGCAATCACCCAGCGGGCCCCGAACTACGGCGGCACGAAGGTGCTGGCCCTGAAAGTGCCCGATGCGGATGCCCAAGCCGCCTGGGCCGCCAAACCCTTGCCCCTGGGCTACATCGCACCGGACTTGAGCGACGACCACATCGCCCAGGCCAAGGACACGGCTCCCCAATTCCTGCGGCTCGTGGATCCGAACGCCAGCCAGCTCCAAAACTTCGTAACCGGCGCGAATCAACCGGGCTATCACGTGGTGGGGGCGAACTGGGGCGCTCAATACAAACTGCCGGAAGTGGTGGAGCTGGACTTGGCGCGGCCGGGCGATCGGGCGGTGCATGACTCCTCGCAAATCCTGCAATCGGCCCGGGGCATTGAAGCCGGCCACATTTTCCAACTGGGGTTGAAATATTCCCAGGCCATGGGCGCGGCCTTCACGACGGAATCCGGCGAGAGCCAGCCCTTTTGGATGGGCTGCTATGGCGTGGGGGTGTCGCGGATTGCCCAGGCGGCGGTGGAACAGTCCCACGACAAAAACGGCGTGATTTGGCCCGTGGCGATCGCCCCGTACCAAGCGATCGTGACGGTTCCCAACATTGCGGACGAAAACCAAATGGCGATCGCCCAGCAGCTCTACAGCGACCTAAATGCAGCGGGCATCGAAACGATCCTGGACGATCGGGAAGAGCGGGCCGGTGTGAAGTTCAAGGATGCGGACTTGATCGGAATTCCGTTCCGGGTGGTGACGGGCCGGGCGATCGCCCAAGGCAAGGTGGAGCTAGTGACCCGCGCCACGGGCACGGCCGAAGAAGTGGCGATCGCGGAGTTGGTCAGCACGTTGCAAACCAAAATCACCGAAGCCTTGCAGGCATAGCGATCGCTAGGGCAAACCGGTCAATTGCAAGCGGGTCGGTAGATTGGCGGGCGCGATGTAAACGGTTGATTTTTCCACCTTCGATCGCGCCTCAATCAACAAATCCTGAGCCACCAATCGATTCAGATAGCTGCGGGCCGTATTTTCGCTAATGCCAAATTCCGCAGCCGTTTGCTTGGCGGTAAATTCCCGACCGGGTTGCTTGAAAGCTGCTTTTAAAATTTCCAAATGACCGCGTTTCAGGGTCTTGGCGATCGGGCTGTGATCGATCCAGCCCATAAATTCATAAAATTCTCGTTGCTTGCGTTCCAAATAGTCATGCAAAGCTTGGATTGCTTTGATGATTGTTTCCGTTTGGTTATAAAGAAAATAGGTCAAATCAAAGTCATCGGTTTCCGTATAGATAAACGCTTTGTCGTAGTCACCACGCTTGGACTGAATAAATTTGCTAATGGAAATATATTCAAAAACGTCATAGCCTGACCTCAGCACACTCCAATAAAACAGTGCGCGGGCAGTGCGACCATTCCCATCGCCGAAGGGGTGAGTATAGGCCAACATAAAGTGCAACATGATCGCTTTAATCATAGGATGAATAAAGCTGTTGAGGTTGTTCACGCCATGATCACGATTAGCAAAGATACAAAGCTCCTCTAATCGGTCAGGAATCGTTTGCCAGTCGGGCGGATGAAAGACATTATTTTGATATTGATCAGTAATAAAAATCTGATCATCTGTTCTAAATTGCCCAGGAACTGCCTGGTTTTCGATAGCACGGTCAGTGGCAATGAAATGTAGCTCCTGAATGAAGTCAATTGACAATGGTTCATTCCTTCTTTCAAAAACTTTCTTCATCAACAAATAATTATTGAGAATCATTTGTTGAGATTTATCTTTAGGAGCCAATTCTTTTTCGAGCATCTCCTTGGCAGCGGCGCGGGTGGTCGAAGCACCTTCTAATTGCGATGAAGTGATCGCTTCTTCTTGGATCAGGCTTTTGACAAGATAACTATGTTTTTCAGTAGGATGAACACTCACATTAGCATTGCCGACTTTGGCATTAATCCCAGTCATACAGTCGATCGTATGCAGTCGCGCTAGTAGCGAATTAGGCATACAAAACTGAAAGCAAGAATCATCTTCAGCCGCCAAGATCGGAATTTCATCACTGTTCACCCTTCTAGACCATTTGGTTGCTAGCCAAGCGGCTTGTGCATCGTCACCGGGCTGAACGCGCCACTGAAAGTCATTCCAATGCAGATAGCGGCCTTGTTCATCAATCACGCCATAGCGCGGAAGCAGGGGCGACCATTGCTCGAAGGGAATAGCTGCGCTGAGTTGCTCAAAGGTTCGTGGTGTCCTGATTCTGCCCATTGCTCGACTCGTTGACCGCAAAAAATTATTTTTGAGTTTTAAACATAGTCGCAAGGTAGAAAGGTCTTTAGATTTGAGGTCTAAAGCGCTAGTCTTGCCCTAATTAGGATAGTTTGAGTGTTGCTGTCCGTTTGTAAACTCATTTTATGATTTTTGCGTTTTGATTGTGGGTCGATCGCCGAGTTGGTCAGCACGCTACAAACCAAAATCGCCGAAGCCCTGTGACGATCGCTCGAACTCAACCACGGAGCATGACACGGTTGGCCTGAAACGAGACTTAGGCACAACGCCTTGAGGCTGGGGAGAATGTCAACAAGTACCTACGGGGACTGGGGCGGTTGATTCAGACCGCATCGGAGTAGTTCGATGCGGAGACCTTGGAATTCGGGTGGCAGAGAATTGGTTTGCTGCCATTGATTTAAGACCGCAGCATTCGATCGACCAAAGGTGGCGATCCGAGCAAAATCCTCCGGCGTGGGTAGTTGGGCCAAGCGCTCCTCGCCCAAGTCGCCAACTAAAATGACCCGCTCAATGACCATGGCTTTCTGTTGATGAGCTTGGTAGCGATCGCGGTAGGCTGCAGTTGTGAGTTGCCACTGGTTGGGGGCGCAAAAGGCACGATCGACCACGATTGCCACTCGCGCGGGGGGAAAAATCCAGGCGATCGCCCCACCCACTAAACCAAAGCTGCCGATTCCTACTGCGAGCGTTCTCAAAAATGCCCAGTCGATCGATTTCATGTGACTTGTTCTTCCATTCAGTCGAGGGAACCGACCTATTGATCAAGATTTGACCCGATCAATCCTGATTACTGACACCACTAGAGATTGGTTTCAAAGAGGCCTTTGAGAAGGTCACGAACCGTTTTAGGATCGCCCGTTTGCACACTGGATTCCCGCAGGGCCGCGATCGCTTCTAATTGGTTTTTATCCACCTCGCCATAGGCGATCGGATAAACCCGAATGCCACTCTGAGCAATGATGCTTTTGACATCCGGCAACTTAAAGCCCGCGTTCGAGTCCCCATCGCTCAACACAATCACGTAAAAACGACCATTCGGATCGGTTTTCTTTTTGGCGACCAACTCATTCAAAGCCACCATTAAGCCGTCATACATGGCTGTGCCACCATCGGCTCTCAGGCTTTCAATGGCTGCTAAGAATTTTTGATGTTGTAGGCGATCGAACGGTGCCAAGGCCAGCCGCCGCACCACCTGATCGCTAAAGGTGACCAGCCCCACTTGGTTACCCGAATTAATTTGGGTTGTGGCGGCTTTTAGCCCCTCTTGCACTGCTTTCAGGGGTTCACCATCCATGGAGCCACTGGTGTCAACCACGGTCATCAAATAGACCGTTTTGCCTACGTCTTTGCCCCGCTTCCATTGGGCTTGAATCGCTTTCAAAATTTTGCCTGAAGGATTGACCGGGGGGAATTTACCCGCCTTGGTATAGTCCGTTTCCACAAAGCCTGTTTCTGTGGCCAGCTTCTGCATTTCGGGCGATCGCGCAAACTCGGCGAAGGCCTGGAGTGCTGCTTTTTGGTCAGGCGTTGTCCAAGCGAAGCTCACCAAGGGATTGGTGTGGGGCAAGCCGAGGGGCACAAATTTGGTTTGCTCAAACCCCGGCATTTTTTGGATGGTTTGATAATTTTGATATTCCAGCGGAAAAGCTTGCAGGGTCGATTTATCCCGCAAGAAAATATCCTGTAGTTCCGGTGAAGTGTTGGTGGCAATCAGCACTTGTTTTTGAAACTGCTCAAAGACCGAGGCCACCTGTTGGGATTGGATATCTTGCTCGGTGAGCAATCCGCCTGCTTGATCGCGACCTGCGGCTCGCCAAAACAACGAATACATCAAATTCAAAGCTACCGAGCTGCGATAGGGATTGGGATAGCCAATTGTGATTTTACCAGCGGCGATCGCATTCAAAATACTGTCAAAGGTGACGGGGCCAGCAGCGGCTAATTGTTGATAAATCTCGCCCCGCAACACAAAGCCGATCGAGTTGGGTAAGAGGCGATCGGCAACTGGCTCAAAAGCCACGCCGCTCTCTTGCAACAGTGCTAGCCAGAGATTATTAGAGGGTGAATAGGCTGCTGGTTGGGCTTGGCCCGCTGCCAGCAGTCGCATCCCTGCTCCGGAGTCAATGCGACGCACCCCCACGCGCACGGGCTTGCCCCCGATCGCCACATTTTTTTGATTGAATGCTTCCGCCACATCCACCAACCAACGACTATCAGTGCGTTCAGCATTGGACTTTTCAGTGGAGCCAAAAATCTCCACATAAATTTCGGAGTTGCCTGTGGGTTTGGCTGCAAAAACCGGAAAATCGGCCAGATCTGGCAATGGATCGGTAATGCCTTCGATCGAGTAACGAGCTGCCGCTGCGTCGCTCACCAACTCATCTTGGACTGTGATTTTGGGCAGCACTTGACTGCTTAGGATATTCACAGCGTCATCAAAGCTTTTGGCCTCAGAAATACCACCGCTTAAACAGGCTGTCAAAACCGTAATGCAAGCACTAATCGCAAAAACAATTGACCATAATTGTCGTTTGGGCAGTCGGCGGCGTTTAAACAGCATAGGCTGGTCTCAAAATTCCTAAAATCGATATCCCAATGAATGGCAATTGATCAAAAAATGGCTGAAAGCTTGCAGAATGACGACTATCAATTCACGTCCAATTCACGTCTCAAAAATTGATGATGTCTTGCTCAAAGTACAAATGTTGGGCTGAATCGGGTATTGGGTTTTCTGCTGGTTTTTTGACTGAGTTTTCAGTGCTTTTGGAAAACTAGCATCCTACTCTGTGCATCTTCCATGGGTGAACCAATCCGAATTGAGCACGGGAGCCAATGGGGTGGTTAGCGATCGAATTTCGCGCAGCACAATATCACGACGGGGATTGTCGTTGAAGCGCTGCTCGATTGTCCTCAACGATCAGGCTCAAGCGGGCCGGCAAGGATGATTGCCCTTCTTGGGTGGCGATCGCCCCGAGCACCAAGCTATCCCGTAATTCGGTCATGGCCATGCAAGCAGCTTTCAAACGGCCGATCGCCTCCTGTTGCTGACTGCGTGCCCGCTCGCGGTAGGCAGCCGTTTGCACCGTTTCGATCGCCGCCGTGGCTTTCATGGCCTGCTCGGCTAACCCCAGTCCCGTCACGATCGCCTCGTATAAATCCGGCACCAGGGACGAATCTCGCTGGGCGATGTCCGCCGCTGCCACCCGCAGCGATTGCATTTCTTGCACCACCGTTGCCCAAAGGCGCTGGGCAGTTTCCGACTGCCCCCCCAGGGATTCCAGAGCTAAAAGCTGGTGATTTAGCCCCGCCGAGTCCAGCAAGTCTTCGCTGGCCTTGGGGACTGGTAGCCGCCGCACTTCCAGCGCCCACCAGCCCAGCATGATCAGCGCGGCGATCGAACCACCGAGCCACACCACCGGCCGCAACCCCAGCCACAACAACAAACCCGCCCAACCGCCTGCGCTCAGGCCAATCACCCCATAGGTTTGGGGGAGCGATCGCAGGGTGGGTTGAGACGGGTGAGCCAGCAACGGATTGGGGCTGATCGGCATAAGCAGCAAGGGGATTGTGAGGGTCGCAGGACTTGCTACCTAGGCTAACCGATCCAGATTGTGTTGGGGTTAACGGGGCGATCGCCCCTTGCGCCCACGATTAACCCACTGCTTCCGGGCGGCGATCGTACATTTTTTGGTAATAGGTTTGGTAATCGGCCGAGAGCAGCGGTTCCCACCAACTGCGATTCGTCAAATACCAAGTGACCGTGCGGCGCAATCCCTCCTCGACCGTGACGGAGGGTTCCCAACCCAGCTCCGTGCGGATTTTTTCGGCATTGATCGCATAGCGGCGATCGTGGCCGGGGCGATCGGTCACGAAGGTAATCAGGCTGCTACTGGGCTGCTGGGGCAGGTTCCAGCCATGCTGCGGGGCCAGCTCATCCATCAGCGCGCACAGCAACTTCACCAAGTCCAGGTTCCGCACCTCGTTGTTGCCGCCAATGTTGTAGGCTTCACCCGGTTGGCCCTTGTGGATTGCCGCATCAATCCCGCCGCAGTGATCTTCCACATAGAGCCAATCGCGGATGTTTTGCCCATCGCCATAGACCGGCAGCGGCTTGCCCAGCAGGATGTTGATGCACATCAAGGGGATCAGCTTTTCCGGGAAATGGTAGGGGCCGTAGTTATTCGAGCAGTTGGTGATGATCGTCGGCATCCCGTAGGTGTGGAAGTAGGCGCGGGCCAGGTGGTCGCTGCCGGCCTTGGAGGCGGAATAGGGGCTGTTGGGCGCGTAGGGTGTGGTTTCGCTGAAGGCGGGATCGTCTTCGCCCAGGGAGCCGTAGACCTCATCGGTGGACACATGCAGGAATCGCCAATCGGCCGGTTTGCCCGCCGCTAGCCAATGTTGACGGAAGGCTTCGAGGAGGGTGAAAGTGCCGACCACGTTGGTTTGCACAAATGCACCGGGGCCGAGGATGGAGCGATCGACGTGGGATTCGGCGGCGAAGTGGGCGATCGTGTCGATTTGCTCTTCGCTCAGGAGTTGATCGATCAAGGCGCGATCGGTGATGTCGCCTTGGACAAACCGCAGGCGATTGGCTGCTTCGAGATCGGCCAAGGTGGCCCGGTTGCCCGCGTAGGTCAGGGCATCGAGCACCACCACCCGATCGCCCGGATAGCGATCGCACCAATGGCGGACAAAGTTGGAACCAATGAAGCCCGCACCACCCGTGATGATGATGCGGCGAGGGGAACGGGCGATCGAGTCAGTCATAGATTCGTGCAAACTGTGCGAGCAATGAATTCAGATTCTTCAGTCAGGCGATTCCTTCAACCCAGGTCGATCGCCGATCCTTGCCCTAAGGGCGCACGGCCGTGCGCCCCTACTGGCTGTCGCGATCGAGCATAGCTTTCAAGGCCCGTTTCATCTCATCTCGGCTGGTGGTAGCTGTACCGATGTGGCGGACGACCAGGCTGGCGGCCAGGTTGCCCAGCACCGCTGCTTCCCAGGGCGTGGCCCCCAGCACATAGCCCAAGGTCAGGGCCGCCACCACCGTGTCGCCCGCGCCGGTCACATCAAACACCTCCGCCCGGTTGAAGGCGGGAATGTGGGACACGTCGCCCGATCGCCCAAACAAGCTCATTCCCGACTCGCCACAGGTGATCAAAACGTATTCCGCCTCGGTTTTGGCCAGCAGCGTTGCCCCCGCCTTCAGTAAACTCTCTTGATCGGTGATGCCAAAGCCCGCTTCCTGTTCCGCTTCCGGCAGGTTGGGCGTAAACCACGTGGCTCCCCGGTAGCGGGTGAGTTCCTTTTGGGCATCAACGATCACCGGCTGGCCGGTCAGGGCCGCTTGGATTACGCCGCTGGAAAACACCCCATCGCCGTAGTCGGAGCAGACCACCGCTTGGGCCTTGGGGGCGCGATCGGCCACAAACTCAGCCAGGCGATCGCAGTCGGCCGCTGTGGGGGGATCGTCAGATTTGCGATCGAACCGGACGATCTGTTGGGTCACGGACTGGCGCGAGTGGGCCGAAATCCGGGTTTTCGTCACCGTGGGTCGCGCCGCTTCCACCAGCGCCCCGGTGGTGTCAATGCCCGCCGCCTCAAAGATTTGACGCATGGCCAGCCCCTGCACATCGTCCCCCAAAAAGCCAGCAACCTGGACGTTTGCCCCGAGCTTAGCTAGGTTATAGACCGCATTGGCCCCGCCGCCGGGCACTTGGCGCGTTCGTTCGTGACGGATGATCGGCACTGGCGCTTCTCGGGAAATTCGTTCCACATATCCCGTCAGAAACTCATCCAAGGTCAGATCGCCCACCACCAACACCTGCGCTTCCCCGAAGCGATCGATCAGGGTCAAGAGTCGATCGGTCGATCGGCGCAACAACGGCATGAAGTCTGGATCAAAAGTCATAGGGGGCAAGGTTACGATCGCAAGCATAGAATAGGCTATCAGCACATCAGGATCACTGCTGAAACCACATTCCATTCATTCAAAGACTCTGCGAGCAGTTGAGCGTGTTCGTAGAGGTAATAAAAATAAAAAAGACCGATTCCTTTAACGGCTAGCCATGGTTCTTGAGTGATGGGTTGCTGGTTTTCGTGAACAACCAATTCGTATTCCGTCGGGAATTGCGCAACCTAAGACGGAACTCTGATTAGATCCAAATTCTTCAAAATTCATCAACCTCAGGAAACAATTTCTTGCGATCAAGACTTGACTGAATCGAAACATCAATCATCATTCAATTTCTTGTGGTGATTGATTGTGGATAATCAGAATCGTGCTTGTCAACTGTGTTAATTTCCGAAAATTTTGATAAGCTTTGGGTTTCGTGGCTAGCGCAACTGGCTGATTTTTTAGATCATTCAAAATGACTTCCATTTGAGGAGTGTTTTACCCATGTCTTTCACCCTGATTCATCGCCTTGGTCAATCCCTATCTGCTGGGCGATTAGTGGCCGCTTCTGCGGTGCTGTCCTTAGCTTTGGTGGGTTGTGGCGAAAGCAAAGTCGCCCAATGCAATAAGCTGATTGCCGTTGTGAACAAAGGGCAGCAGATCAGCTCCAGCATTAAGGGGATGGATGCCCCGGCGATGAAGAAACTGTCCACGGATCTGAGTGGCTTATCGACAGAAATTGGGGCTGTGGAAGTGGCCGATGAGACCCTGAAGGGTTTTCAGGGACGGTTTGTCAAAATCTATTCGGACTTGAGCACCGCTTCCAGCAAAGTGGGCGGCGCATTGGAGGAAATGGAAAAGACGAAAAAGCCGAGTCCTGAAAGCTTGAAGCGGCTGAAGCAATTGCAGGAAGATGTGACCGGGGCCAGCAAGATGGGAGAAACGGCGGCAAAGGACGAAAGCGCCTTGGTCAAGGAAGTGAATACCTACTGTGCCGGTAAGTAGTGTATTGGTTAGTGTGTAAGTCGATTGAGTTTGAGATGAAAAACTTGTTGGATGGTGGAGCAACGTTAGGGGATTGCGCTTGATTGCCTTTCTCTGTTGATGGATCGATCGTCCAACAAGATTCCTGTTCTGTGATTGTGCTTGCGATCGCCCGATCGCTGGAAATGGATTGCCTTTGTTAACACTCGGTAAACGCTGGGTAGCTGAATTTTTCTAAGCTCCACGGTCACCTTGTGCAGAATCTAGCCCTTGTTGAGGCGTTGGAACTTTATCAGGGCTAAGCACCTGTTTGCCCATCCAACTCACCCGCTTGGGAACCATGATTCCATCCTCCGTGGTGCTCCCCGAGGAATAGGACTGAGCACGCACCTGTACCACAATCCAAACTAGGCGATCGACGGGCGATCGATTACGCAAACAGCGTTCACCATCGGGACTGACCCGCACAAAGCTGCCTTCTTGGACTGGAAAAACCCAGTTATTGACTTGAAATTCTCCCTCCCCCGCCAAAAAGAGATAAACCTCTTCATTTTGCTGATGCTTGTGATAGAAAAGCAGCGACTCTTTGGGCGAAAGGCTATTAACAGAAATTTCTGCCCCGGTTAACCCTAGTAAATCCTTCAAGAACAGTTTTCCAGGCGTTGGCAGCGATCGATCGCCCAGGTTGAGGGTAAAGGTGAACTGTTCGAGGTTGGCAAGCGGCCCCGCGTGGGTCACGGCAAAGTCTGGGCCGGTCTGGGCTGTGGGTTGGGTGTTGGATGGGGCGTGGTACATGGCGATTAACTTTTAAGTTGCAAGTTGCAAGTCAAAATCAAACTAACAGGGTTACTTGTAAAATGCAAGGGAGACTTGAAAAAGTTGTAAATTCCTGAACGGGAATGAATTTTGGAGCCTTGTGCTATGGCGGTTGACCACCGATCTCACTGCCCGATCGCCTGTACGCTGGATCTCCTGGGCGATCGGTGGACGCTGCTGGTCATTCGGGACATGCTGTTTTTTGGTAAGCAGCGCTTTGAGGAGTTTTTGGAATCGCCCGAGGGAATTTCCACCAATATTTTGGCCAGCCGCCTGAAGTCTCTGGAAGCCCTGGGGCTGATTACCAAACAGCCCTACAGCAATCACACTCGCCGCATGAATTACCAACTTACGGAGGCGGGCGAAAGTTTGCGTCCTGTGCTGCGCTCGATCGCTCGCTGGGGCCTGAAACAATTTCCTGAAGCTCGCCTACCGGATGCTTTAGATTCAAGTTCCGCTAATTCAGATTGAGCCTGCGGCTAATTCGCATCAGTCATAGGTGCTCTATAGTTTGAATCTGACCACTTCTGTAACACTATAAAGACTGAAGAACGTCATGTCGCGCAAAGACCAATTTCACGAAGCCGTTAAACATGGCTTAAATAAAGAAGGATGGACGATTACACCAGAAGTGTTGAATGACAGATTCAGGTTATAAAAAAGGGGTAAGAAGATGTAATTCTTACCCCAAACAATCAAAAAGTAATACACCAATGTTACGCTCATTCTCTCAAATCGTCAAACCTATTCTCA
>NZ_JACJQD010000029.1:0-7423 GCF_014696485.1 Limnothrix sp. FACHB-1083
TTATTTCAACTGGATTTGGCAGCATAGTCGTTTCAAAACCACGGCTGCTGAACGAGCGGGATTAGCGACTAGGGCATGGACTTGGCATGACATTGCTACCTATCCCACATTAATCTGATTCACTACCCAAGATTCTAACAAAGTTAATCTTGCTGATACAGGCTCAGGTTTTGCTCAAATTCTGCCGATAATTACTCAATTGTGGAAAATTATCAATTCTGGCAAAGCAGATCAAAATCGGATCTTTACTATTGCCATTGAGCAACCAGAGTTGCATTTACATCCTAAATTTCAAGGACTTCTAGTTGATACTTTAATTGATTCAATATACGTTGCAAAGGCAAATGGCATAGACTTAAAATTTGTTCTTGAAACTCATAGCCCAATTTTCATCAACCGATTTGGACATCAAATTGCCAATCAGTTACTCAAGTTTGATGATATCAACGTAGTTCTTTTTAACAAAGATGAAGAGACAGGATATACAACCGTCACAACAACTTCTTATGATGAAGATGGCTTTTTGAAAGATTGGCCTGTTGGCTTTTTGGAAGCAAATCTTGTTTAGATAAAATAGAGCTAATTCGATGTTTATCTACCTTCATGAATCTTTGGCATCGAATCAAATCATCGAATTATATGCAGATCATTTTTGCAATATTGCTTTAGCTGCACGAGAGGGAAATCATATTGTTTCGGGAGATCGGATTATTATGAAACTTTTGGCAGAATCAAAAATTCTGGGAAGAGAGCGCGAAGTCTATTTTACTTTGTATAACAAACTACAAGACTTAAATTCAATTAGAAAGAAATTAAAATTTCATATGAAGGTTGTAGAAGATGCAAGTAAGTATCCTCGGTCAACAGAGAATTGCTCTGAACAAATATTAAATATTTCAGAATTTTCCAAATCTTCTCTAAGTCAGCCAACAACACTACTTGGTGAAGACGAAAAAGATGCAAGAGTTTACCAAAAAATAGCAGAAAGTTACCTCAAGGAAAAAGAATTGGGGTTGATACGAATAAATTGTGTTCCGTGTGACGGCAATGGTGACAAAATCGGCAAAAAATTCAAGAGTGCTCAAAAACAATTAATATTTTGCTTAGGTATTGCAGATAGTGACCAAGAAGCCCCTGTGATTAAGTCAATACACGGATTGGATGGATATGGTAATACAGCAAAAGCACTTATGAAGGCCCGCGAAAGTAACAACACTGCAAGGTGTGACATTTATATAATTCCGGTTCGGGATATAGAGAATTTGTTTTTCTATGAAGTTTACGAATATTTTTTTCTCAAGAAGAAAAAAGATGATAAGAAGCAAGATTTATCCTTTTTCAAGGAATTAATTGATTCTCATAGCCAGCACATATTTCGCAAGGAAAAACATTGTGTTTTATGGTATGCCGACATCAAGAATGGCACAAGACTTGGTAAGGTTTTGATCAGAAATTCAGATGATCAGATTTATCAATTTTGGATAGGCTATGCAATGTACCTATTTGAAAGGTCAGAACTATGTAATATAAGGAAAGATTGCATAGACGCAAAAAGGTGCTCCGAGAACCCAGATCATGGAAACACAAAAGAAAAAATCAAAAAATGTCAGTGCTTTATAACTCCCAACCTAGGCGAGATCCTAGAAGATATTGACCAATATTTTGAGCAGGGAGAGAGAGAAGAAACATTTGTCAATTTACTCAATCGTTCTTGTTTACAAGACCCCATATTAGGAAAAGTATGGGAAGAAATTGGTGAAAAGATCACAGCATGGTGTTGCTCTGTCGAAGCAATTCGGACATCATCTCCGAGTAGAAACTCTAATACAGCTCAGTAATCAATGACTACTTCCACAATAATTGAGTTGAGAGAACAGAAGGAGATTAATTTATGGTGACGTGGCAAAGCTTGAGCAAACAAGCCGAACAACTCTCCTGGCGCGATCGCCTCGCCCTGATTTGGCAGCTAGTGCGATCGCTCCTGGGGCGATCGTCCAGCACAGAAAGCTCGCCCATCGCAGGAGTGCCCAATAGTCTCGCTGAAGCAGAAAAACATCAATCACCCATTTCTGGCATCCCTGGACAACACTTAGTCAAATTTGCTGGACTGATTCCCGCAGAAGATTTGCAGGATATCTCAGAAGCCATCACAACAGACTGCCGCCGGGTAAATCCCAATGATTGGTAGATATTTGCTGGATACCAACATCATCATTGCCCTCATCAACCAAGATTCAGCCGTTATTCAGCGCATTTCGGAAAATTCTGAAACTGCCATTAGTAGCATTACGGTTGGCGAGCTATGTTATGGAGCAGGAAAATCAAAGAAAACTACCGAAAATCTGGCAAAGCTAGACTCCCTCTTTGCTGAGATGTTGATTCTCGACTGTACCGAGGTTACGGGAAAGTTCTACGGCACAATCAAGAGCCAACTGAGAAAAAAAGGAAGACCAATTCCAGAAAATGATATTTGGATTGCTGCAACAGCTCTTCAGTATGATCTAACTCTTGTAACTCGCGATTCTGATTTTGAAGCTGTTGACAATCTAATCTTGGAGTCGTGGTAGCTCAAAGCTTTATTTTGCCCAAGGTTGAATACGGAAGTCGAACAGACCCATATTTTGAATTTCCAAGAGTAACTATAGATAATTAGACTAGAAAGACTAGGAGGCGATCGAGTATGGTGACGTGGCAAAGTCTGAGCAAACAAGCAGAGAAGCTCTCTTGGAGCGATCGCCTTGCCCTGATTTGGCAGCTAGTGCGATCGCTCCTAGGGCGATCGGTTCAACCTCTCCCTAACTTCTGGGAACGCCTTCAACAGTGGCGCAGCACCATTGATTGGGACGCTTGGAGTGACGATGATCCCTGGGCTGACGTGCGCGATCGCAACCCAGGGCGAAATGTAACCCTTTGATGCTGTTAATGCTATGGCTACCGATCCTCCTGTTTCCTATAACACCGACTTTTATGGCTGGATTCAGCAGCAGACCAACCTACTGCGATCGCGCCAATTCGACAGCCTTGATCTTGAAAATATTGCCGAGGAATTAGAAAGCTTGGGACGCTCAGAACGTCGTGCTTTGCTAAGTCAAATCACTCGTTTATATTTACATTTACTGAAATGGCATTATCAACAGGACAAGCGATCGCGCTCCTGGTTGATTAGCATTGTTGACGCAAGGGTTGAGATTCAGCGCCTGTTAGCCGATAACCCCAGTTTCAAGGCTTGGTTGCCAGAAGGAACCATGGCAGCTTATGCCGACGCTCGCACCAAAGCACAAGCCGAAACTGGCTTACCGATCGCCCTGTTTCCCGCTGAGTTGCCCTTCACATGGGAACAGGCCATGACCCAAGACCTTACATCAGAGGCTGTTTGAAAAATTAGGAGAGAGTATCCAATTCCGCCAATCGCCTCAGCATCAGGCGAATGTTGGCTAAAGGAATCATCGTCTCTGAATGTAAGGGCTAATGCTCTTTGACTTGCTTCGCCGGTTTGCAAACAGCCTCCAAAGGGAGACCAAATTCAGCCTTCGGTTAAGTGTTAATTCGATTCAGAGGCTTCTGATTCCCGAGACTCAGATTCCCCAGTCCAAATTTGTTCGGCAGGAGGCGTTAACCACCAGGCCAAGCCACCTAAGCCGGTTTCCGCCAGCACACTCACCAATCGATAGCTGGCCACGCTGGCCAACAGAGCCGCTGGATTGACGATCGACCCCAACAGGGCGATCGCCGCCGCTTCAAAAACCCCAACCCCACCGGGCGCACCGGGCACGACCAATCCCAACAACCAGGCCAACCCAAACCCACTGGCCAACCGAGGCAAATCCAGAGGATTAATGGCACTAAAGGCCGCCAGAGCTGCCAAAAAGCCCGCGCCCCGCCACAACAAAAAGCCCGTTTCCCCCAACAATGGCCCGATCGGGTATTGGCTCAGTTGGGCCGGTTGGTGATGGGGGTTGCTGTCGGTGGTTTGCAGTTTGCGGCGACCCAACCGTTGCAGCAGGGGATTCAAAATGCGGGGATGCACCGCCGCCAGCACTCCGATCGCCAGGGCTAACTGCACTCCCCACCAAGCCCGATCGCTCGCCAAAACCCCCAGCAGCAGAGCCGCCACCGCCATCAGTAACGGCTCCAGCAACACACTGGCCGCCGCCACTGGCCAAGCCACGCCCACCCGGCCCGCCGCCCGAATGCGACCGTAGAAATGCCAAACATTCCCCGGCAAATACTTGGCCACATTGGTCACCAGATAGGTGCGCAGTACCCAGCCACGCGGGGCCGATCGCCCAAAGGCCTGCAACAGCCAGCCCCACACCACCGCTGACCACAAGTGCGCCGCCGCCGTCAGCCCCAACGACAGGGCCAACCAGCCCCACCCTTGGATGGTTAACCGCAAGGTGGCAACTTCCGCCGCCCGATCGAGCAGTGTTTTCAGCAAAAAAGCGAGGACGAGTCCCAAGACCAGCCAGCGGCCAAATTTCTTCAAAGGGGTTTAACCAAAAATTGAGATTGCCATCAACAAGATAGCCACCCAGTAGCCGTTAAATGGCCCCCAATCAGACTTTTATGGGCAATCACAACCCGATCACAATCCTTGAGGCATTCGATCGCCATACCCAATGAAACACTGCCTGAAGCATAGCGGTCTAGGCACTGACGGTTACGCGCTGCGGGCCAGGAGTGCCGCCAACAACGGAAGACTGATCCAGCCCACCAGCTCAATCCGAATTAGCCAAGAGAGCCACTGAAATTGTGTTTGACCCAGTTGGGGAACCTTGCCTGCCCGCAAACTGCCAATCCAAGACACAAAGGAAATGGTTGGGTAAATCGATAAAGCCCCGACCAAGAGAAATAGGCCAACTTTGGTATAGAAAATGGGGTTGCCAAGGTAATAGTCAGCACCCTTGCCAAAGTAAAGAACCCGCAACGCTCCGGTGAATAAAACCAGAGAAGCGGAGATGCCGTAAATCACGTCAGCAATCAGAATTCGCCAGGCTTCCGCGATCGAGAGTTCTTTTTTGAGAGTCAGCAGTTCCACAGCCACAGCCCCAAAGGCCAACATGAAGCTGAGGTAATGGAAATAGGCAGTAATTGCGCTGGGCCACATGGTGATTGGAGGAGTTTTTAGTGAAGGGCAAGTGAAGGGCCAATAACAAATAATGGACTTAAACCGCTTTAAATCGCCCCCTTCAAAACGTGGCTTTGAAACCGCCATTAATAGTAATTGATAACTTTGCTGGCGATCGCCGGAAGCTGAATTTCCCGATGACGACAAGGGGGAGCAGGTGTCGGATCGGGTGGGGCTGTTCCAAAATGGGGTTTTCTGGGTGTTCCGCATTGGTTGCGGGGCCGGAAAAATCAGAAACCGAGGGCGATCGCGCCTTGGCGATCCCAATTTGCGGCATTTGCGGCCAGTTTCGACCCCGATTTTCCCCACGTTTTTAAGGTGAACAGCAGGTAAACAGCATGAGCAACACCCCGATCGACTTGAGTAATAAGACCATTTTGGTGACCGGCGGCGCGGGCTTCCTGGGCAAGCAGGTGGTGCAACAGTTGGTGGCGGCGGGGGCGAATCCTGAAAAAATCACGATTCCCCGATCGCGCGAGTGCGACTTGCGGCAATGGGCGGCCTGTGAGACGGCTGTGGCGGGTCAGCAGGTGGTGATTCACCTGGCGGCCCACGTGGGCGGCATTGGCCTGAACCGCGAAAAACCGGCCGAGCTGTTTTACGACAATTTGATGATGGGTACGCAATTGATCCATGCGGCCTATCAAGCGGGGGTGGAGAAGTTTATTTGTGTGGGAACGATTTGCGCCTATCCCAAATTCACGCCCGTGCCGTTTAAGGAATCTGATCTTTGGGAGGGCTATCCCGAGGAAACCAATGCGCCCTACGGGGTGGCGAAAAAGGCGCTGTTGGTGCAACTTCAGGCCTATCGAGATCAGTATGGCTTCAATGGCATTTATCTATTGCCGGTGAATTTGTATGGGCCGGAAGACAATTTCGATCCGGGTAGCTCCCATGTAATTCCAGCGCTGATTCGCAAGGTACATGAGGCACAACAACGGGGCGATCGACAGATTCCGGTTTGGGGCGATGGCAGCCCCACGCGGGAGTTTTTGTATTCCACCGATGCGGCGGCGGGCATTGTTTTGGGGGCACAGTTGCTGAACAGCTCGGAGCCGGTGAATTTGGGAACGGGTCGGGAAATTTCGATTCGTGATTTGATTGAGCTGATTTGCAAACTGATGGGCTACGACGGGGAGTTGGTTTGGGAAACGGACAAACCCAACGGCCAGCCGCGCCGCTGTTTGGACACGACGCGGGCGAAGGAACTGTTTGGGTTTGAGGCGCAAACGAGTTTTGAGGATGGGCTGCGCCAAACGATCGACTGGTATCGCGCCCATGCGGTTTAGGGGGCGATCGGGGGGCAATTGCTGAACTGGCTGAGGGGTGCGGGTTTCGCGATCGAGCGGTGGGGTCGTCACCCTCGACGCTGCCCGATCGCCCCTGTCAAGATGAGAGGCAATCACGCGGCAGGATAGCGCCATGAATATCTCCCCCAGCGCCCTTTACGGTTGGTATCGCGACACGATTCGGAACCCGAAATATCGCCTCTGGATTGTGGCGGGCACGCTGGTGTATCTCCTCAGCCCGATCGATATTGCGCCGGACTTTCTGCCGATCGCGGGCCAACTGGATGATTTGGCGATCGTGACCTTGCTGATTGCAGAGCTGTCGCAAATCGCGATCGAGTGGTTTAAAAATCGCCCCACGGTGAAGTCGGCTAGTCCTGCACCGGTATCGGATGCCGCTGTGGATGTGAATGCGGTGAATTTGGATAGCTAGGTTGAGATCAACGATGGAGCCAAACGGTTGAGAACTAGCGGGTTTCAAGAAGGGATCGCTCACTTTTGCAGCATAGGTGCAATCAGCATCCGAAATCTGGGCTTTATGGCTAGCTAACGAATGTCTGAATGGCTCGCTCGTAACCCGCTCACAAACTACATAAACCCGGCTTGAATGGTTTAGTAAAAACTAAAATCAGGGCAGTCCTTTTTCACGAAGCTGCCCTGATTTCGATTTTAGGAGCAACTTAATTCATCAGCTTCAACATACTTTCGGCCACGCCCGTTGCGGAAGCCGGGTTTTGACCCGTCACCAATCGACCGCTCACCGCCACATGGGGCTGAAAATTAGCCGCTTCCGTATGTTGAGCACCACGCTCAATTAAGGTCGATTCCAACAAAAACGGCATCACCTGCGTCAGCCCCACGGCCAGAAGTGTTGAATCTAAACACAAAACTTCATATTCTAGGCAACAAGAGTTTCTGGCAGTAAATCATAGCTCCAATGACTGATTGAGCCATAGCGACCGAGTACAACTTGCAAATATCGCAATTTATCTAGTAGCGTCTGACT